>JBKBUA010000134.1:0-3194 GCA_046290845.1 Thermodesulfovibrionales bacterium | reverse complement strand
AGCAACAACAATATCAAGTTCTTTAAGAACCTCGTCAGGCAGGTCGAGGGTATAATTACTCCTTATATCCACCTCGAGACCCATTAAAACCCTGAAGCCCTTGAGTCTTTTATTAATAGCCCTCACCTCTTTAAGTTCCTCTAAGACCTTTTCCTCATTTAATCCCCTCGCCACACCAAGACCCTTTGTGTGGTCTGTTAAGGCAATATATTCATATCCCCTTTCCTTTGCTGCCATAACAAGTTCATCAATAGTATGGCTTCCATCGCTATGTTTACTATGGACATGGAGATCACCCTTTATATCTTTTAGTTCTACAAGTTTTGGCAACTTGCCCTCGATGGCAGCCTCTATCTCCCCTGTATCCTCTCTCAGTTCAGGAGGGATGTAAGGCATACCGAGTATTCTGTATATGTCTTCTTCCCTTTCGCCACCGATCTTTTTGTTGTCTGATTCCCTGAATATCCCATACTCATTTATCTTCAGGCCCGCCTTAACAGCCATCTCCCTTATCTTTATGTTATGGGCCTTGCTTCCTGTGAAATAAGCGAGGGCTGCACCAAAAGAGGCCTCTTCAACGACTCTAAGGTCAACCTGAATCCCCTCTGTTATGATTACACTCGATTTCGTCGGACCCTTCATCAATACCTCTTTCACCATTGGTAGCTTGACAAAGACATTCATCACCTTTTCAGGTTCCTTAGATGTGGCCAGTATATCGATATCTTTTATAGTATCTTTCCACCTCCTGAGGCTACCCGCGAGGCTCAAGTTATCGACAGGAGCCTTCTCCCTTAATTTTTCGAGTATCTCCTTAGCGAGAGGCAATACCCTTCCAATGGGCGACCTGTCCTTTCCCCTCCTTAACATCTCAATACCTTTAAGAATATTCTCCTCTGTCTTTTCCTTTATCCCTGGAAGACCGACGAGTTTATGTTCCCTCGCAAGGCGTTCGAGTTCATCAATGCCCTTAATCTTGAGCCTTTCATAAAGGAGTTTTGCTGTCTTTGGGCCAAGGCTCGGAACGGTTAATAATACTGTTAACCCCTCGGGTATCTCTTTTTTGAGTTCTTCATATGAGGCAATCTTCCCTGTGCTTAGATATTCCTTTATCTTTCCAGCAAGGTCTTGACCGATACCAGGGATGCTGAGGAGTTCTGCCTCTGAAAGCACCGAGACATCCCTCGGAAGGCCGTCAATATTCTGGGCAGCCCTCCTGTAGGCCCTTATCCTGAAGGGATTTTCGCCCTTAATCTCGAGAATATCAGCGATTTCATTAAAGATTCTCGCTATCTCCTGATTCTTCATACTTTAAGATTACTTAAAAAATCTTAACTTGACAAGACCAATAGAATAGATTATCTTAAATGGATGTTAAAAAGGTTACTGCAAATTGTTTTTCTCTGTTCTATATTTATAATCTTACCAGGTGGATGGGCAGAAACACCACAGGAGCAGCCAAAGCCTGCTCAGTTAGCGCCCACTCAAAACCAGCAGCCGGTTCAACCCCAGCAACCACAACTGTTTCAGCCTCCTCAGCAGCCTGCCCAGGCTCCACAACCAAAGGAGGTTCCGCAGAAACCACAGCCCATACCACAGAGGCAGCCTACTACAAGGGGTGGAATGGTCAGTTTCAATTTTGATGATGCCGATGTCTTCTCAGTGATTCAGACCATATTCGGAGACATATTAAAGGTCAATTATATAGTTGACCCAAATGTCAAAGGAAGGGTGAATTTCAGGTCCACAGCCCCTGTTCCAAAGGAGGATGTACTGCCCTTAATGGAGGTAATCCTCAGACTCAATGGGATAAGCATTGTAGAGGAGGGTGGGCTTTACAGGATTATTCCGATTGCCGAGATACCGAAAGAGCCAGCTGCAGTTAATATCGGAAGGCAGCCTGATGAGGTAAAACTCTCAGGTAAGGCAATACTCCAGATAGTCCCTGTTCATTACATACAGTCATCTGAGATGGTAAGGATATTAACGCCCTTTCTCTCAACTAATGCGGTTATAGTAGATGTTCCTAAGAGCAACCATATCGTTATAGCTGATACAGATGCTAATGTTAAAAGGATGCTCCAGTTAGTGGAGATCTTTGACAGCGAAAAACTGAAACAGATAAAGCCCCAGGTCTTTATATACCCTGTCCAGAATAGTAAGGCAAAGGATGTGGCAAATATGCTCCAGCAGATATTCTTAGGTGCAAGACCTACAACTACAACGCCAACAACCACCACAACTACGACACCGACTCCGCAACAGAGGACACAACCACAACAGCAGCCACAACCTCCACCACCTGCCCAGCCACGAGTTTCAATGGGTCCTGCTGGTGGGGGTGAGGCCCTGGTATCAGAGATTACAAAGATATTCCCTGACGAGGTGACGAACTCAATAATAATCCTCGCAACACCTGAGGACTATGCCCTTATCTCAGAGACTATTAAAAAGATAGATATCATCCCGAGACAGGTGATGATCGAGGGGCTTATAGCCAGAGTAGATTTAACAGATAAACTCGATTTCGGGATGCAGTGGACGATACAAAACGATTTCAAGATAACAAACATAAAGCCCTTTAATAGAGATGTGAATATTAGTGGGCCTTTGAAACTGGACTCCCCTATTACAACCCCTAATTTTACATTTACTGCCTATGACGCTGCTGGAAATGTAAAGCTTCTTTTGCAGTCTCTCGCTGCTGAGGGAAAGGCAAAGATACTTGCTGCACCCCATATCCTCGTTTCAGACAACAGAGAGGCAAGGATTCAGGTAGGTTCTCAGATACCTATAGCAACCCAGACGACAACTACACCCGTTACTGGTGGAACGACACCGACGAGCACTATTACATCAACAGTTCAATATAAAGATGTTGGTATCATTTTAAAGGTCAAACCACAGGTTAATGACAGCGGTCTGGTTTCAATGGAGATATCTCAAGAGGTCTCGGGAATAGGTGAGAGCGTAAAGATAGCAGGCCAGGATTTCCAATCAATAACAAAGACAGAGGCGACAACAAACCTCGTTGCAAAGGATGGAGAAACAATAGTTATAGGAGGACTAATAAGAGAAGACACTACAAAGTCGAGGGCAGGAATACCAATATTAAGCAAGATCCCAATACTCGGTTTCTTTTTTGGTAACACGATTGATGAGACAACAAGGAATGAACTTATAATACTTCTGAC
>JBKBUA010000133.1:0-4938 GCA_046290845.1 Thermodesulfovibrionales bacterium | reverse complement strand
GGTTGAGAGGCTATAATTTGTGCTGCCTCTGCAAGCTTCTGGGCAGCCTGGAATTCGCCCTCAGCATGGATCACCTTTGCCCTTCTCTCTCTCTCTGCCTCGGCCTGTCTCGCTATTGCCCTTAACATCTCGGTGGGAAGGTCAACATTTTTCACTTCTACTGTTGTGACCTTAATGCCCCATGGCTCTGTCTGAAAGTCAATAACCTTTTGGAGTTCTGCGTTAAGTTCATCCCTCTTTGTCAGGAGATCATCGAGTTGGCTCTGGCCCAGGATGGACCTCAGGGTTGTCTGCGCTATCTGAGATGTTGCAAAGAAGTAGTCCTCAACCTCTGTTATTGCCTTAATAGGGTCAATGACCCTAAAATACACTACGGCATTCACCTTAACGGTTATGTTGTCCCTCGTGATTATATCCTGGGCAGGGACGTCAAAGGTTACTGTCCTCAAGCTAACTCTCACGAGCTTATCAATTATTGGCCAGATGATAACCAGACCAGGACCTTTAACAGGTATCACCCTTCCGAGCCTAAAGACAACACCCCTCTCATATTCCTTCAGTATCTTAATCGCACTGGATAGAAAATACAGAACAAGGAATATGACAAATAAGAGACTCATGACCGATGGTGCAAATAAATTAGGCATAGCTCCTCCTTTTTGAACCGTTTAAACGGTTCAACTTTAAATCTTTTTCCTGACCTTCAGTTTTAATCCCTTAACCACCTCGACAATTATCTTTTCATCCTTCTCTATCTTTTCATCAGAAAAGGCCTGCCATATCTCGCCATGGACAAAGGCCATACCTCCTTCACCAGTTATCTCTGTCCTTGCAATACCTTCTTCTCCAACGAGTCCCTCTGTGCCTGTAACAGGTCTTCTCCTGTATGCCTTAAGGGCAAGACTGATAGTCAATGTAAAGAAGAGGGCTGTTGCTATAGCTGCTGGTAAGATCAAATAAATAGAGAGTTTTATAAACGGCCCTGGTGACTCAAAGAGCATCAGGGAACCTATTACCATGGCTATGATTCCACCTATTGTGAGTACGCCATGGGAGACTATCTTTACCTCCAGGATAAAGAGTATTATTGCTAATATTATCAGGAGGAGACCAGCATAATTTACAGGCAAGGTCTGGAAGGCATAAAAGGCAAGGATAAGGCATATTCCTCCTATAACACCAGGAAAGATTGCGCCTGGATTTGTAAGTTCAAAGAATAATCCATAAAAACCTAAAAGCATGAGGATGTAGGCAACATTCGGATCACTGATGAGGGCGAGAATCTTTAATCTGAGACTCATCTCTTCACGGTTTACTGTGGCATTCCCTGTCCTTAGCACCTTTTCACCCAGAACGGTCTGCACCTTTCTACCGTCTATAGCGTTCAAAAGTGAGTTTATGTCCTTTGCGATGAGATCTATGATATGCTCCTTTAACGCCTCCGTCTCTGTTGCTGATATGCTTTTCCTTACGGCATCCTCTGCCCATTTTACATTCCTCCCCCTCTTTTCTGCTATCGACTTAATGTATGCTGCCGCATCATTCGTGACCTTCTCTGCCATTGTCTTGTCCATCTTCTCTCCCATTGCTACAGGATGGGCAGCACCGATATTCGTACCAGGTGCCATGGCAGCAACATGGGCAGACAGTGTTATAAAAGCACCTGCTGATGCTGCTCTTGCACCGCTTGGAGCAACATAGACAACAACAGGCACATCGCTACCTATGATTTCCTTTACAATATTCCTCATTGATGTATCGAGGCCGCCAGGAGTGTCCAACTCGATTATGAGTGCCTCGGCATTCTTCTTAACCGCCTCTTTTATGCTCTTTGTAATGTACTCTGCCGTGACAGGGTTTATCACACCGTTAACAGTAATGACCATAACCTCTGGCCCTCTTGATTCTTTCTTTTCCTGTTTTTTTTCCTGGGCATGGGATGAGAATGTTAGAAGGAGGCATATCAATATAAGGATAAAGGGATGTGTATGATACTTAAAAGGCATATCAAATTATAACATATTGCACATTCAGTTACTCTCTTCGTCTGTCGATCTTGTAGCAACTCCCTTTGAACCTCTTTGCATATACCTTAAGTTCTGTAGCTATCTCACTGGCCTGACCGTAATGGCTAAATCTCCTGTATCTGTTATGGGCAACACCAATTGAGAGGCTGAGGAAAGGAAATGTCTTTTTATTGCCTTCCCTGTCCGTGGCTTCAATGAAACCCTTATCTCTTTCAGGAGGATCGTAAAAACCTGGTATCATTGAATCGAAGTAGCGTATTATCTCCTCACATACTGTTTCAATATGCTCAGGCGGTATGATAAACACAAAATCGTCTCCTCCTACATGTCCTACAAAGCCATGATCTTTAGACCGCATATTAACCACATTAGTTAATAACCTTCCGAGAAGCCTTATAACCTCATCTCCCCTCGAAAAACCGTATTTATCATTAAAGGGTTTAAAGAAGTCTATATCAACATAGGCAAGTGCAAAGGGTGTGTTATCATCTATCTTTTTCTGTATCTCTTTGATTATTGTTATATTTCCAGGCAACTTTGTTAGGGGATTTATCTCAAGAACCTTCTTTGCCCTTTTTATACAAAGATAGCACCTCAATAGCAAGTCATCCCTCTTGAAAGGTATCGTTATGTAATCGTCAAAGAAGAGGTCAGTCCCTGGGTTACCCTTTAATCCTATCTCATCAAGAAGAACCAGCAACGGCAGATGGTTAAAGAGGGGGTCAGCTTTCAGATTTAGTGATACTGAGGAGATGACCCTGTCATTTATATCTCCATCCACTATTATGATGAGATCAGGAAACGTGGTTAAGCATAAGTCAAAAAGTCTTGATATATCCTCGATTATTGTTAACTTGTACCGATCTGTTAAGGCTGCCTTTAATGTCTCTGTCTTTTCAGATTTTTTCCCTATTATAAGGATATTCTCCATCAGAGAAGTATACCCTCGGCATCAGAGGCTGTATCATCAATTACGATCATAATATCCCTTATGTCACTCTTTGAGAGTGAGAGATCTTCCCAGACCTTTGTATTAACAGGTGGGACAAGGTTGTCACCACCAAAACCAACTCCTCTGGCACGAACGAGTATGTCTGCCACATGGACTATAGCTGTGCGTTGCGGCACCTGTTTTGAGAGAATCGGTCTGTGGTGGTATGCTATTGGTTCTATTAGACTTCTCGGGAAAAACCATTTCTCGGTGAGCCATCCACCTGCCTCAGCATGACTAATCGAGAAAACAGACTCTTCTGATTCCCGTATTAATTTTCCCTTCTTTTCTGATTCAGATAGGGCCGTCTCATATTCTTCAGGGAATTTTATCCTGAGCGCTACCTTACCTATATCATGAAGAAGCGCCGAGACCATTATCTCCTCTGGGTCCTTAAGGTCTTTTTTAATCGCAATCGCCCTCGCTGCTAAGGCTGTGCAAAGGGAATGTTCCCATAAACCTACCATTGTTTTTTCCATCATCTCAAAGACAGAGATACTAAGGAGCATTCCCTTTACTACATTGAGACCGAGGAGTATAAGGGTCTGTGATACAGAGGATATCCTTCCGGGAAAACCATATATAGGAGAATTAACCATCTTTAAAAGTTTTGCTGTCAGTGCCTGATCCTTTGTTATTATGTCACCTATCTCGCCGAGGGAGATGGATGGCGAGTCAACGGTCTTAAGAAGCTTTCTGACCACGACAGGAATAGTAGGAATACTGTCTATCTGCTCTATCTTATCCCTGATCTGTTTTACGTTCATCTTCATAGAGGGAGAATATATATTCCTTTACCGCTGTTTTTATCGTGGTCATGTAAGGGACATCAATGACCTTGCTGAATCTTCTTTCAAGGTCTGCGAGCTCTTCTTCTACAGGTCTTCGAGGAGATGAGGCACCTTCCACATAGATATAATCGACACCCAGACCCTTTATTCTTTCAATAGACCTTTCATCCAGTATGGTCCCTTCACCAAAGAGGGTTATACCTGAGTCATTTGTTACAGGACGGGCGAGTCTTGTTCCTGCCGTTGCAGATTCAATCGCTATCTTCTTCAAATCTCTTTTTCATCTCCTTCGATAGATCTACTTTTATTCCTTCGATCGAGTAGGGGCGGGTTCTGAACCCGCCCCTACGGCTTTCACGAGGAGCAGGTCTGCATACAGGACAATATAGCTCTCCAAGATCCAGGAGGCAGACATGTCCTCATTCAGGACAGCATATACACCTGTCCAAGGGCTGATCGCAAACAGGGCAAATCTCCATAGAGAATTATAAATCTTTACATGACAAACTTCAATACTTGATCCCGAGATTGCCGCCAGTTCTGCCCGTGGCGGGATTGAAAACCTTTATACTATCGGTCATTGCGAGCATCTGAAGGATGCGTGGCAATCCCTCTGCAGAAAGGAGAGAGTGCTTCGGGGCTAACGCCCCTCGCAATGACAGTAGTTCATTGCCACGTCGTAAGTGTCATTGCCACGTCGTATGGTGAATTTATAATATTTGTATAAAATTTATACAATATGTTAAAATTTAAACCCCGCATCCATCTAAGAGGGTAAGGTGAAGAGGTGAATTTTATTGGTGAATAGGTGAAGTGGTGAAGTGGTGAAGTGGTTTCACCCACTCACCCATTCACCTATTCACCCATTCACCCATTTCATCCACTCACCCATTCACCCATTCACCCATTCACCTATTCACCCAAATAAGGGCATGGCCTTACTCTCTGGAATGGGTGCGGGGCTCAGCACGCCTTAAGTATTACTCTACTATATGACTGGCACAGGAGTTGCTAACTATAGAAAAAACCGATTAATACACAAGGAGGAAAGGATGTTAGAGGCAAAGATTTACGGACTCTGTCTCGAAAGACTGAGGCACCAGATCAAAAAGGCAAGGGAGAATGGGGC
>JBKBUA010000132.1:0-4976 GCA_046290845.1 Thermodesulfovibrionales bacterium | reverse complement strand
TTAAAGGAGTAGATGATAAGCCTGTCAACAGTATTGAAAAGTATCTCTCCTATATAAAGGCAATCTGTGAAGTCTTCGTCATTGTATTGTGGGGTAGGCTCATTAAATGGCCTGAATGAGTTGTTTTTCTGTCTGAAGAAGTGAATGAAATTATCAATTGAAAAATTATTCGGGTTAAGTAGCGTTTTCATAATTAGACTATCCTGTCACTCCAGAGTTCTGCAAGAAATTCACGCCAGGGCATTATTTCTATCTTCCCGTGAATTCGTTTTTCTTTCTCATTGCAGACAACAATGCTTCTTTTTGGTGAATATGTATCTATGAAGGCATTTAAGCCCTTTACATCCCGTGTATCAATATTATCTGTTCCTTTGACTTCTATAGCTATCCTGCCATCTTCAATAACAAAATCAACCTCAAGTCCTGATTTTGTTCTCCAGAAATTGATGCTAAAGTCTCGTCTTTTGTAAGACCTGTATGCCGTTATCTCCATAAGTATGAAATGCTCAAATGCCTTGCCAAACTCGGTACCCTTTGTTGCAGTCAAATATCTCTTAGTAAGACAGCCTGCGACTCCTACATCAAAGAGATAATATTTCACAGCCTTTGTTATAACATGACGCGACTGCCTCTTTTTAAACGGCTCTACTCTAATAGCCATAAGGGTATCTATAAGTATCTGATAATATTCCTTTACCGTCTTGGAATCTATACCGCAATCCCGTGCAATGTCTGCATAATTGGTGAGCTCTCCATGGGTATAACCAAGGGCATCAAAAAACCTTGCAAATGCTGGAATATTACGCGTTAGTCCCTCAGCAAAAACCTCTTCCTTTAGATAATCCTGCACATAAGCAGTCAATGACATCTTAGCATCTTCGCTGTTTTGGAGATAATGGATAGGTATCAAACCCTGATTTAAGGCACGAATTAGATTAAAATTATCTATCTCAACACTGACCAACGGAAACATTTCATATCTCCATGCCCTGCCTCCTAAAAGATTAGCCTGACCTCGTCTTAATTTCCTTGCACTTGAGCCGCACAAGATGAATCTTAATCCCTTGTTCTCAATCATCCAATGGACTTCATCCAGAACTTGTGGAACCTTCTGAACCTCATCCAATATTATTGGATATTTAAGCAATGACTTGTCTTGGGCTAAAATCAACTCTCTCAATATCGCAGGATTTTTTGAAATTTTAAAATAAAGATCGGTTTTAAGAAAATCAAAGACTATACTGTGAGGGAAATGTATCTTTAGATAAGTGCTCTTACCAGTCTTTCTTGCACCCCATAGAAAGGCGGACTGCCGAGAAGGAAGCTTGATGTTAAGAATCCTGTTGAACATAACCATTTTAGAGTATCCTCCATTTTAGTTTAACTAAATTGGATTATATTCCATTTTAGTTCCTTAAATCAAGGAGTGATTCTCTAAAAGCCTTTAACCCCTCTTCTGATTTTCAATGGCAATAATTATTTCCTTTGATAAGGCTTTAAGCCCCTCCTTTTCCCTGTAAAGATAATCATCTCCGAGTTCTCTCTTCAATCTCTTTATCTCCTCCAGCATCCTGTCTTTTTGATTAATATCAATGTTTGCTATCCTTCTTAAGGTATAGTCAGAGAGTGTCCCATAGTCAAGGATGTCCTCAAGAAGCATCCTTATAAAGTCTTTATAAGGTAATATTTCATCTACGCCTTCAATCCGAAGCAGGCTTTTGAGGTTATTTATAGCCCTTTGCTCTATGCTTTGCTCTGTGAGGCGAAGAGTACCTCTCTCATTAAAGTCTTTGAGCCCTTCATATTCGTCCCAGAAACGATCACTTAAAGGTAACGGCTTTTCATCAGGGCTCAGAGGCCTGATTCTATCAACGGCATCCCCAAGATTAATAAGTTTTACATCCTTGTCTTCATAGTCCTTATAATGAACAAAGAGCCTGCCTTTCTTTATTACAACAAACAGTTCATCTTTATCTGACCTCTTTGCCACCTTGACTCTCGGTGGAAAGTTCTGAAGCCTTTCTATGAGTTCAGGGTTAGAGGCTTTAATGTCTTTAAACTCCTTTAAGACCTTTGTATAGAAACTCTCTGCTTCTATGTAATCAGGATTCTGCTGTATGCGGGTGTATAAGCCTGATGGAGATGGCTCTTCATCTATGTCAAATATCTTTGAGTCCTCACCGAGGGCATTATGGATGAGAAACATCTTATTGGCAGCAATATCCCTGCTATGAACAAGGTCTGCTCCTTTTTCTGTAGGAAAGAAGTTTACTATATAGAGGCTATCAAAGACCTTCTTGCTTATACGATTTATCCTTCCAACCCTCTGGATAACCCTCACAGGATTCCAGGGTATATCATAGTTTATGACCATGCCAGCACGATTGAGATTAAAGCCCTCTGAGATTTTATCAGTGGTAAGGAGTATGTCATAATCATTAGCCTGTTTTTTCTCTGGATAAGAGGCATCAAAGTTTGCATAAATCTCCCTTGTCTTTGACCTTGTTAGGTCTCCTGCCACCACAAGCACCCTGTCATTGAATGCCTCCTGAAGTATTGGCTCAAGGTATTTCACTGTGTCAATGTATTCAGAGAATATTACAATCTTCCTTTGTGGTTCATTGTTAAGCCTTAATTTTAATTCTTTAATAAGTTTTTCTACCTTGGGGTCATGACTCGTTAAATCAAGTCCTTCCAGCTCATTTAAGATTTCTTCAAAGAGTCTTCTGTCAGATTCAGTATCTGAAAGGAATCTCTCCCTGTCCTTAAATTTATCTATCTCATAGACCTCGTGGTTCTTTGGATATTCGCCATTTCTAATCTTCTCAGCATATGCCTTAAGCTCCTCTTCAATCTCGTCAAACTCTAACTCGTATATCCTTTCAAGAAGGCGTCTATCAAGGATGTATTTACTGGTTCTGGCAATAAATGACTGGACAATCTCTGTTATCTCCTTAAAATTTTCAAGGCTCTGTCTGAAGGCACCAAAGGAACTTTCAAACCTCTTAACCAGTAGCCTTCTCATGAAGTCATAGAGGTTGAACTGCTGAATATATTGAAAATTTTCCTTACTGGCGAGGTCATCAAATCTATCAATGCCGACCTTATATATAAAAGGTCTATATATAGCACCCTTAAATAACCCTCCATCATCAGGAAGGGCAAAGTATCTGTTGATTACCCTGTCGTAAAACTGCGATTGCTCCTTTGTCAATTCAAAGAACCATTCTTGAGGGTCTTCTACCTTTGAAAGTTCCCTTATCTCATCACGATAATAGGGATTTTCTTGAAGGTCAAGCCTGTTTCTCCTTATTGTCACAGGCTCAATGGTGTCCTTAATCTGCTTTGCAAGATAATGAGAACGCCTTTTTACATCATTAAGGTCTATCTCATCTTTACCAAAGAGTGCCTTATAATAGGCAATTGCCCTCGGCCTTTTTCTGTTATCAGGTGAGTTTGCGTATCTCTTTATATAGGAGAGCCTCTCAAAGATGCCTTTATATTCTGTAAATTTAAACTCAAGGTTGTCAGTTAAGGTAATTGTGGATTTCTTTGGTGTGATAAAGAGCTTAAGAAGTGAGAATATATCAGCAGGTCTGTTATTAAATGGTGTTGCGGTAAGAAGGATTACAATCTTATTTCTGCATATATTTTTAAGTAGTTCATAATCCCTTGTGTCCTGATTCCTGAATCTATGTGCCTCATCTACTATGACGACATCTATGTCTTTTGCCCTTGAGAGATATTCAGTTATATCTTCCAATTTCCCCAGTGAAAAGGCCTTCCAGCCGAGTTTTGTAAGATGAAACTCTTCAAGGTATTTTCTCCAGCCTTCTGTTCCCGTCTCTTCACCGAGAAGACCCGGTGGGGCAATGACGATCCCTCTCTTTTTTAATTCAAAGGCAACCGCACAGGCAATAACGGTCTTTCCAAGACCTACAACATCGGCAATTATCACACCATTATTTGCATCTATAACGGATAAAGCCTGCTTGATTGCATCAAGCTGATACCTGTATTGCCTGTAGCCGCTTTCACTCAGGACATCTACAACCCTTTGCCCAATCTCCTTCCCTTTGAATGTATCAAGGTATGTCTTAAGGATCAGGGCATATGCCTCATAGGGCGTAATCTCCTTTATAAGCGTCTCTTTTTCAAGAATGTCTATCAGCCTCTTTTTTGTAACATCATCTTCTGTTACAGGTATGGCAGTATCCCATAATTTATCAAAATATTCCTCAGCCTCTTCAATTCCATAATCGCTTATCTCCACATTGAATTCTTGTTGATGCGTAAGCCCCGAGGATGTGAGATTGCTACTCCCCGTAATAAAGAGGGCATCCCTTGCAACCTGTGTTTGCTCAAGTTTGAATATATAGAGCTTTGCATGATTTGGCTCGTATGTTTTTCTTATTATGAGGCGGTCATTCTTTATTAGCTCAATAAAAAACCTTATCTGCTCATAAAACTCTCTGTTATCAAACTGCTCTGTGTTGATGGAGTTTTTGATGGATGCAAAATACCTGTATAGCTTTTCATCATCAGAGAGTCCTCTTCCGTTACTTCCATGCTCAATAAGTCCATATACTGTCCTGTCAACATTGAGACCTGCAAGAACCTTTAATATCACCGATGAATTATCCTTGAGACCCTTATACAATTCCTTCAGTCCTGAGAAATAGAAAAAACCAACGAGGAATTTAAGCTCCTTGCTCTTTGAAAGCAGGTCAAGAAGCCTATTCTTCAGGAGCTTTGTGGGACTGTTTGTGATAAAATTACTCATTGAAACTATTGATCCTTATACAAACAGGATTATTTTATCATAAATAAAAGAAAATACTTCCACTTACGAAGTGGCAATTAGGTTAAGGGGTTTTAAAATTTCTTTCCCTGTAAACAAAGATCGTGAAATCATAGGGTATCCTGTCATGCCTGAGTGAGACAAAAGGAGAGAGATTTTTTATAGCAAAGCTTAG
>JBKBUA010000131.1:3023-5135 GCA_046290845.1 Thermodesulfovibrionales bacterium | reverse complement strand
GTACTCATTAAAAGGTTCTTTTTGCTTCTTTACCATAGATCTCCTAAAATTATATCATGGAATTATATTATACATATTTACCTCTGTCTTCATCCTCTGAATGACCTCATGGTCAAGTCCGCTAAAAAGGATTGGAAAGAGGCTATTATTTGTGAGTAATGGGTCAATATCGTCCTTTATAATCCCATTTCTGACAAGTTCGTCCCATATCCTTGTTCCCCTTATTGGCGAGAACTCAGTGAGGTTTATCCTTACGCCGAGACCCTTAAGGAATTCTATACCCTCAATAACCTCTTCTTCAGTCTGACCTGGCAGTCCATACATGAGGTATACACCTATCTCATTCTTTGTGAACCCTGCCTTCTTGAGATTTAAGACAGCCCTTCTGAGTTCTTCATTATTAACCTTTCCACCACTTTCCTGCTGTCTCACAGGGTTCACAGTCTCGAGGCTCAGGCGTAGAGTCTTGAAATTCGCCTTCTTCATGAGCATGGCAAGCTCCTCATCTATAAGCCTTGCATGAAGACCATTGGGTGTGTGGAGATTTAAATTGATCCCTCTCCTTATCAATTCTCTCAGCAGCGGTTTTATATGCTCCTCTGCACCAACAAGAAGGGCATCATCATAAAAGGCAAGGTCTTTCACACCTAACCCGTAAAGATCAATGATCTCCTTCAGTATATCATCTATTGACCTTCTCACAAAATTCTTGTTAAGCAATCCCGAGGCGCAATAGGAGCAGCGATAGGGACATCCTGTAGAGGTCAGCAGTGGTGCAAATTGAAGAGGATCATAAAGACCCATCCTGTAATATGGTACAGGGGCACGCCTCTTCTTCAGCCTGAAACCAAAGGTGCTGAGCAGCATATTGAAGCCCCTGTTGAGTTCGCCAATATGTATGGCATCCGCACCTGCATTTTCAGAGGCATGCTCAGTGTAGAGTGTCGCATAGATACCTCCGAGGATGATCGGATTATATCTGAACAAATCCCTCAATATCTCTATTACCTTCTGAACTCCTGGATACCAGTAGGACATGATAGAGGTAATGAGGATAAGGTCATAGGGCATCTCAGCCTTAACCCTTTCTATAAAATCATCTGTAGTGATTCCATATCTCTTGTAAAACCTCGGTACGGGTTTAAGTATATCAGGCTTTTCAACAATCTCCTTCATGAACTTGCCCGTTCCATACTTTGAAGGCTTGTAGGCATCGGTGCAGTCAACGAAGGTCAAAGAGACATCAAAGGAACTCAGGTATTCTGCTACCTTAATCAGGCCCAGTGGCCTCGACCACAGGTTATAGGCAGCAAAATCGTATATCCAGGGATTGATCAGGAGAAATCTATATCTCAATTACTAAAATATATCTGCCCTTTTCTGTAATATCTTAAGAGGGATAAAATATTTGCCCCCTCTTTCTTCACCAGTAATTTTTATGGGATAACAACTTCCGAGTCCCTTTTCAATCTCATCAACAGGGTATCTCACATTGCAGGACCTACAATATATATGACCATCATCAAATCCAAAACCGAGCTTCTTTGGATAACATTCCCTACAGGCATCGAGATAGGATGTGACCCTGCCATTAATCTTTATGACAAAGAAATTTATCCTCTTATTATTGTAATTGTAAGAATAAAATAGAGGCCTTTTTTCGACAAGCTGCTCTATATCTACAATCACCTTGCCATCACCAATCTCAGGAGCTGGATAAAGGGGCTGTCTTGAGCATCCAGACAGAAGCAGAATGAAGAGTCCAAGACATAAAGCTTTAATCAGGATAACGACTTCGTTGTTCTTCAACATGAATCGAGTCATACTTCTCAACTAATTAAGTCTGTAAACCACAGGGACTATAATCTCGGCACTGACAGGTGGTTTAGGAAAGGGAGAGACCTTCTTTACTGTATCAGCAGCATTCCTGTCGAGGACATCGAAGCCTGAGCTCTCTATTATCTTTATATCTCTCACCGAACCATCCTCATTAATAACAAAAGAGACCGTCACCTTTCCTGACCATCCCATCTTCCTTGCCATAAAGGGATAGGAGATATTCTTAGTTATTATATCCCTGATATAGGAAAAATGTTCCATTATGTATCGCTG
>JBKBUA010000131.1:0-2924 GCA_046290845.1 Thermodesulfovibrionales bacterium | reverse complement strand
TACTATCAGCTTTCATCTCTTTTATATCACGATTCCCTGTTACAGGGTGTCCCTGCTGTAATGCCTCAGATACCAATTTTGGTGCTGCTGGTAGAGGGGCTTGCTCACCAGAAGAGGTATCTGTAACAGGGCTTTCCTTAACAGGTTCTGCTTCTTTCTTCACCATCTCTTTAACCGGCTCCTGAGGCTCTATCCTTTTTTCTTCCTTTCTGACCTTCTCAGGCCTCTGTTGAGGAGATGGCCTCTTTGCCCCTTCATTGACACTATCAATCGATTCTTTAATACTGAAATCTATGAGGATTGGTTTGCTGTAGGTCATTCTATGACTAACGGCAAAAAGAGCGATTATTATCATGGCATGCAAACTAAAAGACCATATAAAGGCCTTTAGATCTCTTCCCATCTATACCTTCCTCTGCTCTGTCTGTAGACTGACCTTCTTGAATCCGAGGTCTTTGACAACATCGAGGACATCTACAAAGAACTGTAAAGGGATGTCCCTGTCTGCCCTTATTAGCATCGGAACTGACCTATCGATTGTGCAGATGGAATTCTTCAGACCATTCAGTGTCACAGGCCTTGAATTAAGGTATATATTCCCCCTTTTATCAATCTCTATGGTCTGGGTCTTTAATGTTTCGCTTTGGCTCTTTGATGCCTTAGGCAGCTCAACAGGAATAACACCTGTAGCAATAAATGTGGATGTGGTAAGTACTATTGTCAAGAGCACGAGCATCACATCCACGAGGGGGATGACATTCATATAATCAAACTCCTTCTCTTCCATTGTCAGTCTCCCTTTAATTGATTCTCAATGGCTTGCTCGAAGGTGATTATTCTGCCTCCGTGCGTACTCTGAAACTTCTCCGCATCGGTCTTAGTCGAAAAGGCTATCCTGCTTGTGTAACTCATAACGCCAGGAACATCGCTTCCCTCAAGATAGAATGCCTTTTCAGCATCTATGAGTTTTTGCGTTAGAAAATCTGCAACCTTGACATCTTTAACATTTTCTTTATTCTCATTTAAATATTTTGCTGCGCAGGCTAAGCTACAAAAGCTTTTAGTTGTGTTATCCTTCAGAGTTATAACATATCTTGTGCTCATATACTGGTCAATCCACATGCCGCAGATGTCGCATTCATCTCTCTGTTCACAAAAAACAGACATCGATAAAAGGAACAAACATATGCATAAAAAAGCCGCAAACAATGTCTTATCTAAAAATCTTCTCATTTCCTTTATTCTCACTTTGAGTCTCCTAAATTTTAATCAGGCGCTGCTTCGGTGTTTTTTTTACTTCATCATCTCCATGCCCTTTGGATGTTTGAGTCTTTCCTGTAATGCCTCATCAAAGCTGAATATCTGTCCTCCAAAGCCTTTTTGAAATTTCTCAGCCTCATCCTTTTTACCAAAGGCGATCCAGCTTGGTGAGCATGCTGGCACTGCAGTGCTGTTAAAGAGAAAGAACATTTTTGATGGGTCCATCCACTCACCACTTATGAAATCTCTCGCCCTTGCCGATTTTACCTTTGCCTTATCAGTTGCATGCACCCACAATCCGCAGTGTGGACAGCAGTATGTCTCTTTTTTGCCATCAGTAAATATGATCTCATATGCGGTATTTTCATTCCCTTCCAGCTTCATGCCACAGATGGGACATTTCTTAGCAGCAATGGCAAATCCTGCCATAGCCAGTGTAAATGCAAAGACCAGTGAAACAACCAAAACTAATCTGAGACGTTTCATAGCCTACCTCCTCCAAAATTAATTGTTAACACCGAAGCAGTACCTGATTTTTAATTATCCCATAAATTATTTGTTTTTTAAACCCTTTCCCAGTCTTGGGGGCTTAGTACTTGGTTTCCGGTCCCCAGTCTCCAGATGCCTACCCTTAGTCACAAGTCCCCAGCCTCCATAATTGACAGATTAGTAACAAAATGATAATCTTAACTATGAAGAATAGAGAAAGACGGAAAGAGGTTGCCAGAGTATTCTTTGATGTAGCGAAATATTTACTTACGACTATTGCTGTGGGTTCTCTTTTTACAGAACAGGTACATGTTTTATCTGCCATCATAGCGATAGTTCTTTCCTTTGGAATTTTATTTTTGGCTTATTTTGTAACACCAGAAGACAAGGAGGAATAAAATGGAACTTAAAGGTATGGACATCGTGGCTATTATTGCTGGCATAACTTTTCTTGTGGCGCTTGGTTTTGCTATCTACTTTAAGATTCAGGAAAAACACGAGAAGAAGCGCTAATAAATCTTTAACTCTTTTTTTCATTATTTATCTCCCATTGCATCAGAAGAACTTTTACCTTCCTCAGAAGAAAATTATACAATGCTACTGATGGTATCGCCACAAGTAATCCTACAGCAGTTGCCTTTAATGCAAGGGCAAGACCGATCATGATCTTACCTGTATCCATAAACCCCTCCATTCCCATTGTGTAGAAGGTGAGCATTATCCCGAGGACTGTTCCCAGAAGGCCTATATACGGTGCATTACTGCCAATGGTAGCTATTATGTGAAGCTTCTTTGTGAGCTCAAGTTCGAGGGCCTTTTTGTCAGTGAATGAATCGATATTTACATTCTTATACATTATATGCCTCTCTATTGCGATAGCTATGGCTATTACACTCAATAAAGAAAGAAACCCTATGATCCCGTAATCAATTGCTAACTTAAGCCAGTCCATTATCCTTCCTCACTTTCACTATTACCTCCGATTCTCTTTATTATAACAGCAACAAAATTTCGACACCAACTAATCACTCCTTCCCATTAAACTGACCTTCTCACATTCTGTAAAACAGACATGAGGTCTATTCCTTATCTCTTTATATAATTATTATCTTTATCCCCATAACTACAACCATCAGTGCAGAGATGGCTTGTAGATATGGAACAAAGCCTTTAAT
>JBKBUA010000130.1:0-5162 GCA_046290845.1 Thermodesulfovibrionales bacterium | reverse complement strand
TGGCATAAACCCTCTCAGGGGCCAGAACAATGTCCAGGGTGCCTCTGATGCCGGTGCACTGCCGAATGTATACCCTGGTTATCAGAGGGTTGATCTACCAGAGGTCAGGCATAAGTTTGAAGAGGCCTGGGGGGTAAAGCTATCTCCTGAGCCGGGTATGAAATCCACAGAGATGATACCTGCTGCAGCTGAGGGAAAGATAAAGGCGATGTATATAATAGGTGAAAACCCTGTTATTACAGACCCTAATATAAATCATACAGTTAAAGCACTTCTAAACCTCGATTTTCTCGTTGTTCAGGATATTTTCCTTACGGAGACGGCAGCCCTCGCCGATGTAGTGCTTCCTGCCACATCCTTTGCTGAAAAGGATGGAACTTTTATAAACACCGAGAGAAAGGTTCAGAGGATAAGAAAGGCTATTGAGCCACCTGGTGAGGCAAGGCCTGATTATGAGATAATAATCGAAATATCGAAACGGCTTGGCTACAACATGGATTATAACTCGCCTGAGGAGATACTCGAGGAATTCGGAAGGCTATGGCCTGCCCTTGGAGGCATAACCTATTCGAGGCTCGATAAAGGTGGTATTCAATGGCCCTGTCCGACCCGTGACCATCCAGGGACCGAATACCTCTACAAGGCCGGTTTCCCCAGAGGAAAGGTGCATTTTACACCTGTGAAATATATCCCCCCTGCCGAGATAACAGATAGTGAATATCCTTTTATCTTAACGACAGGAAGAAACCTATTTCAATATCATGCCGGGTCAATGACGAGGAGGGTTGAGTCTATCGAGAGACATGCTGGAGAACCTTATGTTGAGATCAATCCTAATGATGCCAAAGAAATGGGGATCAAAGATGGAGAGATGATAAATGTTATTTCAAGGCGTGGCGCTGTGAGGATTAAGGCGAGGGTTACAAGAAGGGTGGGAAGGGGAATTGTGTTCATTCCCATGCATTACAGAGAGGCTGCTGCAAATGTCTTAACGAATGACAGGGCCCTTGATAGATTTGTCAAGACGCCAGAATTCAAGGTCACTGCTGTAAAGGTCGAGAAATAAGAAACAATGAAATCTAATGAGATATTAAGGGAACAGATATTATTTGAGAACCTGAGCGAAGAAGAACTACGAAGGATTAAGGGTCTTCTGAATGTAGTTACGTTTAAAAAAGGCGATAGCATCTTTGCTGTAGGAGAGGAAACAAGGGGTATATTCCTCATACAGTCAGGAAGGGTAGAAATCTTTAAATCAACCGTTGATGGCTGGAAACAGACACTCTCAGTTCTTGGGCCTGGAAGTTTTTTTGGAGAACTCTCTATAATAGAAGACCGAAGACACGAGGCGAATGCTGTTGCCATGGAAGATTCAGAGCTATTTTTGATCGCAAAGGAAGACTTTAAGCGAATCGAAAAAGAAGACCTCGAACTTGCAGTAAAGATACTCAAGAAGCTTGTTACCATATTGAGTAAGAATTTGCGACAGATGAACGAGGTCTTTCTTAAGGCCATTGTCAGTTATTGATTCTTTCCATTATCTGCCGGTAATATTTAAGAGCCTTGATTTTCAGGGCATCACAGGAAATTGATAAATAGGAGGAAGTTATGCCACTTGATCCAACTAAACATGCTGACTGGGAGATAGCCGAGGCAGCAGAAAAGCACATGAAGACCGTTTATCAGATTGCCGAGGAACTCGGTCTTGAGAAGGAGGAACTCCTGCCACACGGACATTATGTCGGTAAGCTCGATTTTAAGAGGATCCTTAGCAGACTGGGAGGAAAACCCGATGCAAAGTATATTGATGTAACAGCGATAACACCAACTCCCCTGGGGGAAGGAAAATCCACTACAACAATAGGGCTTACACAAGGTCTCGGTAAACGTGGTAAAAAGGTTATAGCAGCAATTCGTCAGCCCTCGGGCGGACCCACAATGAACATAAAGGGCTCGGCAGCAGGTGGAGGGCTCTCTCAATGTATCCCTCTCACACCTTTCTCACTGGGTCTCACAGGTGATATAAATGCTGTAATGAATGCCCATAATCTTGCAATGGTTGCCTTAACTGCTCGTATGCAGCATGAATTCAATTACAACGATGAGCAGCTCGCAAAGAGAAAACTCAGGAGACTCAATATAGACCCCAGAAATGTTGAAATGAAATGGGTAATAGACTTTTGTGCTCAAGCCCTGAGGGATATAATCATTGGAATTGGTGGAAAAGAGGATGGCTTTATGATGAGATCAGGCTTTGCTATTGCCGTCTCATCAGAGGTTATGGCTATACTTGCTGTAGCAACGGATTTAAAAGATATGAGGGAAAGGATGGGCAGGATAGTTGTTGCCTATGACAAGCAGGGTAATCCAATTACAACAGAGGACCTCGAGGTCGCTGGCGCGATGACCGCATGGATGGTTGAGGCTATTAATCCAAACCTTATACAGACCATTGAGGGACAGCCCGTTCTTGTTCATGCCGGTCCCTTTGCAAATATAGCCATTGGTCAATCATCCATAATAGCGGACAGGATAGGACTAAAGCTGGCAGATTACCATGTCACAGAATCAGGCTTTGGTGCTGATATTGGATTTGAAAAATTCTGGAACCTTAAGTGCCGATTCTCGGGTCTCAAACCCCATGCAGCAGTAATCGTGGCAACGATCAGGGCCCTTAAGTGTCATGGTGGTGCTCCGATACCTGTACCTGGAAGACCCATACCAGAGGAGTATAAGTATGAGAATGTTGGGTGGGTTGAAAAGGGTACCGAAAACCTCATCCATCATATAAATACCGTCAAAAAGGCTGGTATAAATCCTGTTGTATGTATAAATGCCTTCTATACAGATACGGAGGCTGAGATAAAGGCTGTGAAGAGGCTTGCCGAGGCCGCTGGAGCAAGGGTTGCTGTCTCCAAGCACTGGCAGTATGGTGGCGAAGGAGCCCTCGAACTGGCAGATGCGGTCATTGATGCCTGCAATGAGCCCAACGAATTTAAGTTCCTCTATGACCTCTCCACACCGCTCAGGCAGAGGATAGAGTTAATTGCAAAAGAGGTTTATGGTGCTGATGGGGTTGAATATACACCTGATGCCCTTGCAAAGGCAAAGAGGATGGAGGAAGACCCTGAGATAGCAAAACTCGGCACATGTATGGTTAAGACTCATCTAAGCTTAACAGATAACCCAAATCTCAAAGGTGTTCCAAAGGGATGGAAACTCCATGTGAGGGATATACTTACTTATAAAGGTGCAGGGTTTGTTGTTCCTGTGGCAGGAGCTATCAAACTCATGCCTGGTACCGCCTCTGACCCTGCCTACAGAAGGGTTGATGTGGATGTGAATACAGGGAAGGTTAAGGGGTTATTTTAAAGATAAAGTTACAGGCTGAAGGCATGGGCCTTCAGCCTGGTTATAAAAAAGATGGGCTATAGAGAAAAATATTATGGATTAGTCAAAAAGATAAGGCAATATGCGGAAGACTATTCGCATGAGGAGGTTGAGAAGGGAAGTCCCCTCTTTCTTGACATGACCGAAAGAATCAAGATTCTTATAGACAGGGACGATTTCTTTCAGAACTATTTAAATCGCTTAAGGATCAAAATGTCAGAACTCGGTGCGAGAAGGGTCTTTTTTAAGGGCGGGTATTATTGGGAGTTGAAGCCTGATTACCGATACGGAGATGTTATAGAATTATGACCAATGTCAATCTTGCTAAGGATTATATGATAAAGGCTATTAATAGACAAGAAATCCTCGATGTGCTACTAAAAAAGGGCTTCTTGATGAAATAGCCGAGATTTTTCGATGGTTGAGAAAGGAGAGGGAGCTTGCATTTTATGGAGATATTGATTTTATACCCTCTGAGGAATACACTAAAGATGATGCACTTAGGGCTATCAGCGATGTCAAGAAGGTTCTTGATGTAGCGAGCAGGATCATTCCGTTAAGGTCTTAACCCTTTTGAGAAGGAGGTTGGATGATAATAAGCGAGAAAGTGATAGGCAGCAAAAGACTTCGCCTTGTCAAGGGCGACATTACAGAGAGGGATGTTGATGCTATTGTGAATGCTGCCAATTCTCATCTCCAGCACGGCGGAGGCGTGGCAGGTGCTATTGTTCGTAAGGGCGGGCAGGTTATTCAGGAGGAGAGTGACAGGATTGGCTTTGTCCCTGTCGGCCACGCAGCAATTACTGGTGCGGGTAAATTGCCATGCAAATATGTTATCCATGCTGTTGGTCCAAGAATGGGGGAGGGCGATGAGGACAGTAAACTCAGAAACGCAATAATAAACAGCCTCAAACTCGCTTCAGGAAAGGGCTTAAAGAGTATCTCTGTTCCTGCTATAAGTTCAGGTATATTCGGCTTTCCAAAGGACAGGTGTGCTGAGATACTTGTTAGAGAGGCCGCCAATTACTTAAGGGATAATCCAAAGACGAGTCTTGAGATTGTGGAATTCTGTATTTATGATGATCTGACCTTAGAGCACTTTAAGAAAGAATTCGAAAAGTCATAAATAGGTCAGCCCTTCGGAGAGAAAAAGGCGGAGTGTCTCAAAACAGTAATGAAATCATTTGAGCAATATAGGCATTATTTGGGGCTAAATGGAAAAGACCTTGCTTTACATAATATACACTTTCATACCAATCTTTGTTGCCATTGATATCTTCGCCATAGTCCCTATCTTTGTGGCCATGACAGAGGGATTATCACCAAAGAAGATAAGGTCAATAGAAAGGGAGTCTGTCCTTACTGCCTTTGCAGTGGGAACCGTCTTTATTGCCCTCGGTGAAGGGATATTCAGTATCCTCGGTATCACGACCGATGACTTCAAGGTAGCAGGTGGCATTATACTCCTTATCCTTGCCATACTTGACCTGACAGGTTATACAAAGACGAGAAAGCAATCTTCCCAGACAGGCGTTGTCCCCTTGGGGGTTCCATTGATAGTTGGTCCTGCGGTTCTTACAACCATCCTCGTCTTAGTTGACCATTATGGGGTTGTTCCAACCGTGATCTCCTTTATAACAAATCTTTTTATAGTCTGGCTTTCCTTTAGGACATCATCGAGGATAATGAGGGTCTTCGGGAAAGGAGGGATCGTTGCAGTATCAAAGATAATGGCACTCCTGCTCGCATCGATAGCAGTGATGATGATTAGA
>JBKBUA010000129.1:0-5162 GCA_046290845.1 Thermodesulfovibrionales bacterium | reverse complement strand
CGGCTTCGTTGTAGCTACCCAATACCAGATAGAGTGAGCCGAGCTTATAGTATACTGATTTCGATACAGCCCCGTACATAAGTGCCTTCTTAAAGGCATCAATCGAATCCCTGTATCTATCAATCCTGTAATAGGCAAGACCGAGATTAAGATAGATATCGGGATTTGAGGGCTCAGCCTTCAATGCCCTGTTGAACTCTTCGATGGCCTCTCTGTACTTCCCCGATGAAACATATTTAAGGCCTTTAAGAAAGGGTGATGCAACCTGAGAATCTCGATATCCCTCACCATTGAGCCCTTCTGACATCTCTCGATTCTTCTGTTCCTGATATCGGAGGCTCTCAGATTTTTTCGTAATTATATCTTCCTTATGAGATGCCTTATTTGTAGCCCTCGACATATCTTTATATACCTTAATTGCCTTTCTGATATAAGCTGTTGCTTTATCGTTGGGGTTTAGGTGTATAGAAGGGAGGCCTTCCTTATTTATCTTGAAGATGGCTAAATCCGGTGACGGATTATAAGAAATAAGCCTGTGAAGAGAAAAATTGCCTTCCTCTAATTTGACAATGAGGTCATTCTGTATGTCTTCATACCACCTCAGTATCATCCGGCAGTCCGTTGCAATAAGTCCCTCGCTGTCAACAATATATCCCTTGCCAGCCATAAGGGTTTTTCCAGACCTGTCTATAACATTGACCTCAATGGTCGCCTCTTTCTGTCCCTTAAAGGGATTAGCATACGCCAATGAAGATAAAACCAGGAAAAGGATAATCAGTGCCCTTAGAATTAATAGTTTTGCTTCACAGATAAAGATCATTCTTTTGTTATAGACAGAAGGTCAATTCCCCTCACCTTCCATATGGGAGAGAGGGCTCCGACAGCAGATATGGTTGTGCCTGCTAAGAAGCTCAGGATAGCTATTATCAACCTCTGAAAAAGGGTAAGCTCTGTTGAAAGTGTCCTGAGTAAATGAAAGCTTTTTGAAAGAGATAAGGACAGAAGGGTTCCTGAAATTGCGCCCACTGAAGAACCTATCGCTGCTATAATCAGAACCTCGATAAGAAAAAGCCCTGTCACATGGACGGTTTTTGCACCCATGGCTCTCATTATCCCAACCTCTCGCCTTCTCTCATTTACAATGGCTGAAAAGATTGCCCAGGTTAAAAAGACAGAAAGTAGAGACGAAACAAGGAGTGAGAGTATAAAGATGCTGTTTATATCTCTAAGTGAATTGACAAGATTTTTACCTATGTCCCTTCTTGCCATGGTATCGACCTCAACGATATTATCCTCTATATTTCTCGCTACATTGTAAGGGTCATAGCCTTTCTTGACCTTAACAAAGAGGATTGATATATGACCTGGCTTTATATCAACCTTGCCATTTTTGATTATGTCTTCCATATTCTCATCGCTGATAAAGATTGCGTTATCAAGCCCTGTCCCTGTCTTATCGAGGGAGCCGACTATCCTGAAGGTATTACCAAAGAGGGTGCTATCGATCTCCATCAATCCAAGATTGATGTTAAGAAAAGATTCCTGCCCTGCTATTGCCTCTCCCTTTTTAAGGTGCCTCTTAAGCCTTTCCTTTAGCCATGGTGATACTATAAAGTCTGTGTCCTGATCAAAGGCTACAACAAGCGTCTCAGGTACATCACAGCATAGTCCTGTTAGGGTAACGAGGTATGTCTGGGCGGTAACAGTATCAATTCCTTTTATCTGCTTAACCCTTTCGATAATCTCCCTTTTCATATAAAAGGGCTTTGCCCTGTTTTCGAGAAGCACATCCTCAGCAGCTCCTCTTGTACCAGCCGGAACTATAAGTATATCAGCTCCCAATCTCTCTGAGGTCTTTTTTATGCTCGATGTGACATTTATTACAAAGGAAAGAGAGAAGATAAAGATAGATACAAGAAGACTTATAGAGATTATGAGGACAAAGGTCATTAGAGGCTTTCTCCTCAGGTTCTTTTTTGCGAATTTAAAGAGGGTAATCTTTTCTTGCATTTAGAGTTGTTTGCTAACTTTGAGTTTTGGTGTGTTTGTCTTTGGGGTGTAGGATATAGAGCCTATACCCTACACCCTTAGAAAACTACATCTTCCAGTTACCGTCTATACCACAGAGAACAGCACTCTTGTCTCCAAGACCCATTCCCCTGTGACAGGACTGACATGTAGAGACCTGGTTACCGACAATCTTTTTAGCATCGAAATCATAAAGCTGAAGCATTCCATCTGTTATATTCTTGCCAGGAATTGGCTTGCCTTCTACATCACAACCCTCTGTAGCCCGTCTTACAGTAAGTATCCCATATTTTCCATCTGGCGTGGGCATCATATCATGAACCTGACCATCAACCATCTTCTCATCAACGAGCTTGAGATTGGAGGCATCGAGAACCCATATCCGGTCTGCTGCTGATTGAAAGATATATTTGTCATCAGGCGTGAAGTACAGCCTGAAGGTAATAGTCTTACCTGGCTCGCCTGTGTGAGATGCCTTGGCTATAACCTTCCATTCCCCTTTCTCAAGGGCTGGCAGGTCAACGAGGACAAAGTCTATCTTTCCCGTGCCTTTTCCGTCCTTCGTTTCATTAATCGCCAGTAAAAATTTTTTTCCATCATTTGAACTAGTACCATGGACAAACTGGTATGTCCCTGCCTTGAAGCCAATATCGCTTACATACATGCGTTTCTTATGTTCGAGGGTCTTTTTGTCGAAAATATCAACATATCCCTCTGAACCCATAAATATCGGCATATAATATTTTTTGCTCTGGCCCGAGGCACAATAAACAGGAGGTTTCTTTGCAGGAGACTTTGGATCGGGGTCCATAGCAACATCCTTTATAACATTGCCTGTCTTGAGGTCGGTCTTTCCAACGTGCTGTTTCCCATTCGGGTCAAGGACATAGGTTGACCAGAACAGAACATTATGGTCAGTGTTATCTATCCTCGGATCATGGGTTGGATGGGTTTTCTTGTCACCGATTACAACCCTGTCGAGCTTTGTTATCTTAATTGGGTCTTCCGCATTGTTCGGATCGATCGTTATGTCAGCAGCAGCAAAATGACCACCCATTCCTGCTACATAGACAGTAGCAGAATAACCCTTTTTAGCAGCTGTTGCAACAGGAGCCTTTGAATCAACTGTTGAGTAAGAAAGATATGCTGCAAAGGCAGCAATTACCATTATTGAAACAATAATAAGTCTTTTCTTCATTTACTCCTCCCCTTTTTTTGTTTTTTTAGATTTGAAAATTTCAAGAAAGGACTTCATCGTAAACTTGTCGAACCGATTTTGCCTACTTCATATCTCACCTCCCCTTTTTTTGAAGGTTAAATTAATCTACCACGACGATGACAAAAAATCAAGACAATGGTAAAATTAATTGAAATTTTTTTAAGGAGGTAAGAGTTGAAGGAAGAAGTAGAGTTAAAGGAATCACTGAAGGGTTATAAGGAAAAGATAACGCCTGTGACAAAGGGAACCCTTTCATGGGAAAGGGACTTGATATTCATGGGTCGAACCCAGAGGGGGTATGAGATCGAATTCGATGCTGAGATACAGTGGGGATGTGCACCAACAGAGAGCCTCCTTTTGAGCCTTGCAGGCTGTATGGGTATCGATGTCGTTTCATTCCTCAAAAAGATGAGGACAAAACTGGAGAGTTTCAAGATAGAGATAATAGGAGAGAGAAACCCAACCCCTCCGCAGTACTACAAGGCAATAGAGATGATACTTCATGTATCAGGAGAAAACATATCGCCAAAACAGATAGAGAAGGCTATTGCCCTGTCACAGGAAAAGTATTGCTCAGTTTATCATTCC
Organism: Thermodesulfovibrionales bacterium; assembly: GCA_046290845.1. Taxonomy (GTDB): domain Bacteria; phylum Nitrospirota; class Thermodesulfovibrionia; order Thermodesulfovibrionales; family UBA9159; genus JBBIPQ01. The sequence continues at coordinate 1,327 of JBKBUA010000129.1, read as the reverse complement.
CTGAGAAAGGACCTGAAGGTTACAACGAGATATATACTTAATGGAGAGGGTATCAGATAGTGTCTTCAACGCAAGAATTATTATCAATGCTTCCCTCGGTTGATGAGGTATTGAAAAGCGACCGTGGTAAAGAGTGGCTTGAAGGGTATCCACGGCGATATGTCCTGAAGGCAGTAAGAGAGGTTATTGATATCAGAAGAAAGGAAATACTCGAAGGAGCTATTAAAGAAACATCCATTGAAGAGATGCTTCCGGATATTAAACTCATGATAGAGCGATTATCCTCAATGAGCCTGAGGCCTGTCATCAATGCCACAGGTGTTGTAATACATACCAATCTTGGCAGGTCCGTTCTTTCGAAGAAGGTGATGGAGAATGTTATGAAAATTGCAACCTCTTATTCAAATCTCGAATATGACCTTAATGAGGGAAGGAGAGGGAAGAGGTATTCGCATATAAAGAGACTTCTAAGAGAGGTTACGGAGGCAGAAGATGGTTTTGTCGTAAATAACAATGCAGCAGCAGTCTTCCTCTGTCTCAACGAGATGGCTAAAGGCAAGGAGGTCATTGTATCAAGAGGCGAATTAATAGAGATAGGAGGCTCCTTCAGGATACCTGATGTTATGCTAAGTAGCGGTGCGATTCTGAGGGAGGTTGGGACAACCAATAAGACCCATTTATACGACTACGAAAGGGCTGTTAATGATAATACTGCCTTAATCCTCAAGGTTCATCAATCCAATTACAGGATTAAGGGTTTTACAGAGGAAGTGGCTATAGAAGATCTCGTTGACCTCGGTCGGGAAAAAGGGATACCTGTGATGTATGACCTTGGCAGTGGCTGTCTCATTGATCTTAAGCCCTATGGTATCCATTCGGAACCCACAGTTAAGGAGATAATAAAAAAAGGCGTTGACCTTATAACCTTCAGTGGTGACAAGCTCCTCGGAGGACCCCAGGCAGGTATTATTGTTGGCAGAAGCAACCTGATTGAAAGGCTACAGAAGAATCCTCTAACGAGGGCAGTAAGGATAGACAAACTCACCCTCTCCGCCTTAGAGATGACCCTCTTTGAATATCTTGACGAGGAAAAGGCCAAGGTTAATATCCCCACTCTCAGGATGCTTCTCGATTACCCTTTAAAGATAAAGGAGAGGGCAAAGAGGATTTATAATAGCCTCAAAAGGGCAATAAAGAATGCAGAGGTGGAATTAATTCAGGATACCTCGAGGGCTGGAGGTGGCTCGCTTCCTGAAATAGATTTTCCTACCTATGTAGTATATATAAAACCTCTTTCTATCTCTGCAAGGATGCTCGAGGAAAGGCT
>JBKBUA010000012.1:25091-26463 GCA_046290845.1 Thermodesulfovibrionales bacterium | reverse complement strand
ATTGAGGCTGGTGTCGAGATTCAGTGCTGTTCCCAGACAATGTCCAATAAGGGGCTTGAAGAAAAAGACCTGATCCCGGCTATCAGAATAGCAGGGGCTATGAACCTCATAGCCCTTGCCTCAAATTCAGCCGGTATTCTCTGCTTTTAGACAGAGGGATTTCCTGCCTTTATCTCATACTTCTTTAACTTCAGATACAGGGTCTTTCTATCTATTCCAAGTATCTGACTTGCCCTTGATTGGTTCCATCCTGTCTCATTAAGAACCTTTAATATGTGAGATCTCTCAACCTCGTCCAGCGAGTTAAAGGAACCCTCTGTCTTTGCAGAAGTTTGGGGTACCGAGACATCCTCTGGCATTATTAATTCTGTTTCTGAAAGAATAACCGCCCTTTCTATTACATTTTCAAGTTCCCTGACATTCCCGGGCCATGAATAATTCATGAGAATATCCATAGCCCTGTTATCAATAGCCCTTATGGTCTTTGAGAGTTTATTAGTATATTTCTTAAGAAAATAATTCGCCATTTCTGGGATATCCTCTCTCCTCTCCCTGAGAGGAGGTATATAAATATTTATAACATTGAGGCGATAATAAAGGTCCTGCCTGAATTCTGTCTTTTTTACAAGTTCACTGAGGTCCCTGTTTGTAGCTGTGATGACCCTTACATCTGCCTTTAAGGTCTTGTTCCCTCCTACCCTCCTGAACTCCCCTGAATCGAGAAATCTCAATAGTTTGGCCTGAAGGCTCAGTGGCATCTCACCTATCTCATCAAGGAATAGCGTTCCTTTATCTGCCACCTCGACTATACCGTATTTTGTTTGAAAGGCATTTGTGAAGGCACCTTTTTCATGACCAAACAGTTCTGATTCTATGAGGTTTTCAGAAAGGGTGGCACAGTTAAGGGCAATGAAGGGATTCTCGTTTCTCCTGCTATAACGCCATATCAGATTTGCTATGAGTTCCTTGCCTGTCCCGCTTTCTCCATAGATAAATACAGTCGAATCGGTCGGGGCTATCTTCCTGACCATATTGAAGACCTCTTCCATCTGTCTCGACTTGTAAACAAAATCCTGTGGCGACTCCTTTCTTATGAGTTCCTGCTGTAATTGCTGATTCTTCATCTTCAGTCTTCTGTATTCGTAAGCCCTGTTGATTATTATCATGAGTTCATCAAGTTTGTATGGCTTTGTGAGATAGTCATAGGCACCGTTCTTCATAGCATCCACGGCTGTTTCGACCGTTGCCCTGCCTGTAAGAACGATTATGGCAGGAGCAGAAGGGTCTCGCATCATATTCTTCATAACCGTTATACCATCCGTCCCTGGCATCACTATATCGAGAAGAACAACATCAAAGGAATCCTGACCCA
>JBKBUA010000012.1:0-24992 GCA_046290845.1 Thermodesulfovibrionales bacterium | reverse complement strand
TATTCTTCATAACCGTTATACCATCCGTCCCTGGCATCACTATATCGAGAAGAACAACATCAAAGGAATCCTGACCCACTAGACTCAGGGCACTGTCTCCATCATGGGCAACTTCGACAGAGAACCCTTTTCTCGTTAGTTCCTTTTTCAGAAGCCTTCTAAAAGGCTCTTCGTCATCAACTACCAGAACCTTTATCATTTCCTTCACCCTTAAATCTTATCTTAAAAGTAGTCCCTCTTCCCTCCCGGCTTTCAACGCCTATGCTTCCTCCGTGTTCCTCAACAATCTTGTGACAGATAGCAAGACCGAGTCCCGTGCCTTCACCAATCGGCTTTGTGGTAAAAAAGGGGTCAAAGATTCTATCGATTATCTCCTCTGATATGCCAGGACCTGTATCCCTTATCAACACCTCTACCATCTCTCCTTCGACCTCGGAATTATCAACCCCTGTCTCGATAGTAATATTACCACCTTCAGGGGTAAAGTACAGCGAATTTATTACTATGTTCATGAAAAGCTGTCTCAAACTCCCTGGATTTCCATATATCTTTGGGACTGGATCGCCTAATTTAAGTTCAATGTTATGTCTTAATCTCACTGCTCTGTGGTTGATAAGAAGTATTACCTCCTTAATAAGCTCATTAATATCAAGCTTCCTAAAGGTTGTCCCGTGAGGACGGGAGAACTCGAGAAGGCTTCTCAAGATCTCCTTACAGCGGAATATCTCCCTGTGAATGGTTTCGAGATATTCAGGGAAATCCCCAAAGGCATCGATTGAGGAAAGTTCTTTATCATGACACCTGTCGAGAAGTGCCTCAGCATAGCCAGCTATTATGCCGAGAGGGTTATTAATCTCATGGGCTATACCAGCGACGAGTGTGCCGAGAGAGGCAAGCTTATCAGCCCTTATCAACTGCTGTTCGAGGAGTTTCTGGGATGTCACATCCTTAAGATAATGAACCATGGCATATAGATTCCCGTCGTCATCAATGAGGGGATATATCCAGGAATGATAAATACTCCCACCTGACCCCTTAAGTTCCTGAAAGGATGGCCTCTTCGTTTCAACCGTCTCGGAACATATACACCCCTCCGATCTGATTCCAATCCTGCTGAGAATCTCACTACAGTGTCTCCTTGTTATATCCATGAGAGGGAAACCCGTCCTATGCAGCAATGCCCTGTTGGCCCTCAATATATTTTGGGAGCCGTCCTCGAGCCATACAAGGTCTGTTATTGCATCAAAGGTCTTTTCCCATTCCTTTTTTTCCCTTGTTATCTCCTCAAATAGAAAGGCATTCTCGAGGGCGATGGATATATGCTTTGCAACAGGAAGCAGTATATCGAGGTCTCTCTCCGAAAATCTATAGGGTTTGATGCTATCGAGATTAAATACACCTAATAACCTTTCCTGAAAAAGGGGTATGCTTATCGTTGACCGTATCCCCTCCTTAAGGAGTTTTCTATCCAGTGGAAATCTCATCTCTATAGCGAGGTCAAGATTTATAATGGGTTTATTGTTTCTTGCAACCCAGCCTGCGGAGGTGCCTTCAACAGGCGATTTAATTCCCTTCTTCAGAAGGGTATTAAGATCTGTGTCGAGGGCGAAGATCAAGAGATTATCATCCTTATCGTCATAAAGGAGTATGCTCGCCCTGTCACAGGGTATCCTTTTCCTTATCTCGCTCATCATAATCCTGAACACCGTTGCGGTACTCAGGCTCGAATTTATAACACCACTTAATTCATTTATCAAACTTATCTGATTCGTCCTGTCTGTCAGCCTTTCGAGCAACCTCCTGTTTTCTTCGGTCAATCTTGAAATTAATGATTCTCCTGACATATCCTGGACAACAAAGAGCAGGTCATCATAAGAGGTCATTATTATCCTCGCCTTGAAGGGTATTGAATTCCTGTGGCACAGAACTTCTACAGGACCATCGGACAAGCCCTTCTCAATTGCGGAAGAAACAGGCAGTAAAGCCCTCACATCCATTCCGAGGACCTTTTCATCCTTTAAATCGAGGATGGCCTTAAATAGTAGATTGGCATTCTTTATTTTAAATTCCCTGTCGGTAACAGCCACAGGGAGGTTCAGAGAATCAAGCACTTTGAAGGCAAAATTCACAGGACTGTCTGATACATCCTGAACCTGCTGAACCGAGATACCCATATAAAAATTATAACACAAAGAACTTACTTGCTTTTTGACCGAACCCTCCTGTATATTTTTAACCATGAAGAAACTATGGGCAGGGAGATTCAGAGAAAGGACGGCAAAGGTTGTTGAATCCTTTACAGAGTCCATATCCTTTGACAGTCGCCTCTGGAGATATGACATCGAGGGTAGCATTGCCCATGCCATGATGCTCGGCAGACAGGGGATAATAACAGAAGAGGAAGCAGAGGCCATAATCAGAGGATTAAGGGAGATCGCATCAGAAATAGAGTCAGGCAAGTTTGAGTTTAGAGAGGAATTAGAGGATATACATATGAATATAGAACATGCCCTTACCAAGAAGATTGGCGATTCAGGGAAAAAGCTCCATACCGCAAGGTCAAGGAATGACCAGATAGCACTTGATATAAGACTTTACATGAGATCGGAAATAAGAGAGATTATATCATTGTTAAGTTCAACCCAGACAGTTCTGCTCGAAACAGCGGAAAAAAATATCAATGTTATCATGCCAGGTTATACACATATGCAGAGGGCTCAACCGGTTCTACTGAGTCATCATCTTCTCGCCTACATCCATATGCTTGAAAGGGACTCTGAAAGGTTAAGGGATTGCCTTAAAAGGGTGAATGTACTGCCCCTCGGTTCCTGCGCTATGGCGGGTACATCGTTACCTATTGACAGAAGATATGTGGCTGAGCTACTCAGTTTTGATACTATTTCAGAAAACAGCATAGATTCTGTCTCTGACAGGGATATACTGCTCGAATTTCTCGCTGATGCCTCTATATTAATGATGCATCTCTCGAGGTTTGCCGAGGAACTGGTATTATGGTCCACTGAGGAGTTTGGATTTATAACCATCTCTGATGCCTTTACAACAGGCTCAAGCATAATGCCCCAGAAGAAGAACCCTGATGTGGCAGAACTGATAAGAGGGAAGACGGGAAGGGTCTATGGAGACCTCTTTTCTCTCCTTACAACCATGAAGGGACTTCCACTATCATATAACAGGGACATGCAGGAGGATAAGGAACCACTCTTTGATGCCGTTGATACTGTTAAGGCTGTGCTGAGCGTTCTCAGGGAAATGATACCTGCGATTAAGTTTAATCAGGATAAAATGTATAAGGCCTCATCATCGGGCTTTACAACAGCAACAGACATAGCAGAGTATCTCGTTAAAAAGGGGGTTCCTTTTAGAAAGGCCCACGAGGTTGCAGGTAAAATAGTCCTCTCGTGCATCGAGAAAGGAAAGGACCTGACAGACCTGACCCTGAAAGATTATAGAGGTTTTTCAACTTTAATAGATAAAGATATTTATTCTGTCCTCACGCCTGAAGGTTCTATAAAAGGAAAAATCTCCTACGGAAGTACTTCGAAGAAAGAGGTGATGAGGCAGATAAGGAGACTGAAGGCTCGTCTTAAAAGGTGAGAAAAGCCATCATAATTACATCCTTATCACTATTAGCTTCCCTTTTGTGCCTTCTTTCTCTCTCGGCCTGTGGAAGAAAGGCCCCTTTGCGTCCCCAGGTCTTTGTAAAACCCGAGAGGGTCGAAAATCTAAAGGCAATACATGACGAAAGAGGTCTCACCCTCTCTTGGTCTTATCGAAAAAGGATGAAAATAAAGGGTTTTATTGTGTTAAGGTCAGAGAAAGGGGATTTTGAGAGGAGAGGTTATATACCTACCTACAGTAAAGAACACGACACAGGGAAGAAGATAAGTGGAAAGGAAGATACTGATGAGACCTTCTCTTTTATCGAAAGGGATTTCAGGGAAGATACAACTTACAGCTACAGGGTTATTGCCGAAGGTATAAAGGGAATCGAGGGAGAGGCCGCCGAGATAAAGGTAACCCCTGCAACCCTTCCTGAACCACCTGAAAACATAAGATTCCTTATAAGAAACGATTCTATTGAGATTTCATGGGCTCCTGTAAAGGCCTGCTATAACATCTATAGAGCCTATGATGGAAAGGACTATTTTTTATTGAACCAGAAACCCCTGTGTAAAGGAATCTTTGTCGACCGAGCCTCGACAGAAAGACCGGTCTATTACAGGATAAGATCTGTCATAATAACTGATATAGTTAATGAAGGCCCCCCATCAAAAGAAACCATTGTAAGACCTGAAGACTATATCCCTTCACCCCCATCAATGATGAGAATCGTTATAGGAGAAAAAAAGGTCTTTCTGTTATGGAAGGAGTCTCCTGAGCCCTGGGTCAGGGGATACAGGATATTCAAAAAGGTTGAAGGTGAAGCAGATTTCAATTTGGCAGGGGAAAGCTCCATCCCTGCCTTTATTGATTCAACTCTTGAAGGGCTCGAAAATAAAAGGATATTCTACATGATAAAGGCTCTCGGTCCTGCTGCTGAAAGCGATCCCCTTTACGGAGATATAATTTACCTCATTTCAAGGTAATAAATTAAGGGTTATGATATTACATGCGGCGATTCTTACTCAAGGAATACGGCTCATGGAACGTAATGATACTCTCCTTTATAACAGGCATCCTCATTAGCAGGGCCTTTACATTCAACTCTTTCCTGTCGCTCCTTTCACTTTCTCTCTTCATTAATTCAAAGCAGGCCTTTACAATATGGTTCCGCCAAAGGGATGTAAGGGCTTTATTTATATTTTCTTGCCAGATAATCATAGCAACCCTATTTATCCTTTTTGCCTTTTCCTCAGGGACATTAAGACTATTACCTTATGTGATCATTCCTCTAATCTACATTATCTCCCTTTATTCCATTGGTGAACACGCCCTTATTACAGAACTCGCAGGCTTTGCAGTCCTTACTCTTTCCTCCCTCATAGCCCGATTCTCGGTTTCGGGCACGATTGATTTACCTCTCTATATAGCTACTGCCCTCTTTTTTATGTCTGGTGTTTTAAAGGTGAGGATTCAATTAAAGAAAAGATTGATTGACAGGGTCGTCATGATATTGTACCTGGTAAGTGCTTCCATAATCTATTCTTCAATTAACATCCCTGTCATAATACTCCTACCCCTCATTGACAACCTCATCTTTTCTCTGACCCTTTACAAGGTAAGGCTTGCTGTGACAGGATGGATTGAGGTAGCAAAGAGCATCCTCTTTGTCATACTCAGTATATCCTTTTATCAATAACCCTTCTTGCCTTTCCCTCAAACCTCTCGAGGGTCTTCTTCTCAACAAGCTTCACGTTCACATTGATCCCGAGTTCTGAGAATAATCTCTGTTTAATAAGGTTAATCAGTTCATTCTGTTTTTTCATCTCATCAAAGAATATCTCCTCCGAGACCTCGACTAAAACGGTCATCTCATCTGTAGCGCCTTTCCTATCGATAACTATCTGATAATGAGGCTCAGTCCCTTCTATCTCGAAAAGGACTGATTCTATCTGAGAGGGAAAGACATTAACGCCCTTAACAATAAGCATATCATCGGTTCTCCCCTTCACCCTCTCCATCCTCAAAAAGGTCCTGCCACAGTCACAGGTCCCAGGGATAAGCCTCGTAAGGTCTCTCGTCCTGAACCTTATTACAGGAAAGGCCTCCTTTGTAAGGGTTGTTATAACAAGCTCCCCTGTCTCACCAATAGGGAGTGGTTCAAGCGTTTCAGGGTCTATGACCTCAACAAGGAAGTGGTCCTCATTTATATGAAGCCCCTTCTGCTCGAGACACTCTCCAGCAACCCCAGGGCCCATCACCTCACTCAGGCCATAATTATCAGTCGCTATTATCTTGAGCTTGTCCTGTATCTCCTTCCTCATAGCCTCTGACCATGGTTCTGCACCAAAGAGGCCATATTTAAGAGAGAGAGAATTAGGATTTATGTCCATCTCAAGGATAGTATCCGCAATCAGAAGGGCATAACTCGGTGTACAGACAAGGGCCGTTGTCTTAAAGTCCTGCATTATCTTGACCTGCCTCTTTGTGTTTCCGCTCGATATGGGAATAACAGAGGCCCCCACCCTTTCTGCTCCATAATGGAGTCCAAAGGCGCCTGTAAAGAGGCCATAATTAAAGGCTATCTGTATTACATCGTCCTTTGTGATCCCACCTGCCACAAGGATTCGGGCCACGAGGTCTGACCAGGTCTTAAGGTCATTCTTTGTGTAGCCCACTACTGTGGACATCCCTGTTGTTCCTGATGAGGCATGAATCCTGACCACCTCCCTGAGCGGGACGGCAAAGAGCCCATAAGGATAATTATCCCTCAGGTCATCCTTTGTTGTAAAAGGGAGCCTTCTTATATCCTCGAGCCTCCCGAAGTCATCAGGGTCAATCCCGAGGCTATCAAACCTCTTTCTGTAGAAGGGGACATTCATATAGACCCTGTGGATAGTGGATTGGAGTCTTTCGAGTTGAAGCTGTTCTAATTCCCCCCTGTCCATGCATTCCTTTTCTTTATCCCAGAACATAATACCTCCTATATAATAACCTCTGAATCAAGGTCTCTTCCAAGATAGGCCCTCTGGACATCCCTGTTTGAGAGGAGTTCATCGGAAGTACCATCAAGGACTATCCTCCCTGTCTCTATGACATATCCACGGTCCGCTATCCTTAAGGCACTACGAGCATTCTGTTCTACAAGAAGAACTGTAAGACCATATTCATTCTTCAGATTAACGATATACCTGAATATCTCTTTGATTATGGTTGGCGCAAGGCCCATACTGGGCTCATCAAGGAGTAACAGCCTCGGCCTTGCCATTAGTGCCCTCCCAATGGCGAGCATCTGTTGCTCACCACCTGAAAGTGTCCCGGATAGTTGTTTTCTTCTCTGTCTCAGGACAGGAAAGATCGAATATATCCTGTCTAAATCATCTTTTATCTCTGAACGATTTTTGAGACCATACCTGTGATAGGAACCGAGGAGAAGGTTTTCTTCAACAGTCAGAGGCTTAAATACAAGCCTGCCCTCGGGAACCTGTGATATCCCTATCCTGACAATCCTCTCAGGTTCTTCTCCTGCTATCTCTCTGCCACCAAAAAGGATAGAGCCAGAGGATGGCTTTAATAAACCTGATACAGCAGATAGAAGAGTCGTTTTCCCTGCTCCGTTGCTACCTATGAGTACAACGATCTCTCCCTCTTTTACATGAATAGAGACCTTTTTGAGGGTATGGAGTTTTCCGTAAAACACATCGATGTTCTTTAAGATCAGCATCGATTAATCCTCGCCAAGGTATGCGGCAATAACCTCTGGATTTTTCTGTATCTCAAGAGGTGGACCCTCTGCAATAACCTCTCCAAAGTTCAGGACCGTTATATTATCACTTATCTTCATGACGAGCTCCATATCATGCTCGACAATAAGGATTGTTATATCTTTATCTCCCCTTATCCGCTCAATAAGTTCACCAAGCCCTCTTGTCTCCCTGATATTTAGACCTGCAGCAGGTTCATCGAGGAGTAACAGATCGGGCTCTGTGGCAAGGGCTCTTGCAATCTCAAGCATCCTCTGCTCTCCGACAGGAAGGTTCTTTGCGAGGTCATCCCTTCTGTGAGAGAGGTTTACATAATTCAGTATGTCACAGCAATAGTCATAGATCCTTCTCTCCTCCCTTCTACTTTCAGGCAACATAAGGCCAGATCTGAAAAACCCACTACTTGACCTGAGATACCGGCCAATCATAACATTCTCAATTACTGTCATCTCATTAAAGACCTCGAGGTGTTGAAATGTCCTCGACAGTCCTTTCAATGCCCTCTTTTGAGGGGATTCTCCATTTACATTATTCCCCTTAAATATTATCTCCCCACTATCAGGCCTTTCTATGCCACTTATAATATTGAGCAGCGTTGTCTTTCCAGCACCGTTAGGCCCTATAAGGGCATGTATCTCTCTACTTTTTACAGTAAAGCCCACATTTTTCAGTGCCTGGAGCCCCCCAAACCTCTTGCTTATATCCTTCAATCCCAAGGTCATTTATCACTCTTCCTCAAAACATCAATAATAAGTGGCACAATCCCTTTTCTCATAAAAAGGAGTGAAAGGGTAAGTATAAGACCGTATGCCAGTATGTCAAACTCCTTGAAACCCCTGAGGGCCTCGGGTAATATGGTTATTATAAGGGCACCTGCTATACCACCCCATAGATTTGACATCCCTCCGAGGACAACCATCATGAGTACTATTATTGAATAAAAGAGAGAAAAGCTGCTCGGACTGACAAATGTGACATAATGGGCATAGAGAGAACCAGCGAGGGCAGCATATATGGCACTGAGGACGAAGACTTTAATCTTTAACCTCACCACATCAACTCCCATGGCAACACTCGCAATCTCACTGCCATGAATAGCCCTCAATGCCCTTCCTGTCATAGAATTGATCAGGTTTAGAGAAAATATCATGACTATAATTACACATCCCCAGATAAGATAAAAGTACTCCTGTGATGACGTAAAGGTATAGCCCAATAAATTGAGATGAGGAATATCTCCAAAACCTGAAGGACCACCAGGCCCCCATTCATTAAGGATAACGTAGATTATCTCACCAAATCCGAGGGTAGCAACGGCAAGGTAATGCCCCTTTAATCTCAGAGCAGGCACTGCAAGCAATATAGCTGCAATGGCTGCCACCAGTATGGCAATGGCCATGCTTATTGTTACAGGGAAGCCGAACCTAAGACTCAGGATTGATGATACATAGGCTCCGATACCGTAAAACCCTGCCTGACCGAGGGAGACCTGACCTGCGTAACCCATCAGTATTACAAGGCCTATAGCAACAAGGGCGTTTATGCCTGCAAATATACCTATTGTCAGCAGATAAGCCCCTTTCGAGACAAAAGGGAGTAATATTACCACAAACATCAAAATTAGAAGGGGAATCAGGTTGTCCTTTTTCATCAAAACTTCCTCAACCTCGAAGCCTCGATATTGCCAAAGATACCAGCAGGTCTGAAGAACAGGATAAACAACATGATGACAAGCGCAACAGCATCCTTAAGGCCTGAATGTATGTAACCTGCTGTTAAGGACTCAAGAATTCCGAGTATAAAGCCACCTATTACAGCACCCCTGCCCCTTCCGAGACCACCCATTATGGATGCACAGAATCCCTTAACTGCAAGCATAGGTCCTTTATCATACTCCATAAGGGATATAGGTGTTATTGCGATGCCACCCACCGCACCTACAATTGCACTTATTATGAAGGAAAGCATCACTACCTTCGATACATTTATTCCTGAGAGCCTTGCAGCCTTTGGGTCAACTGAACAGGCCCTCATGGCCTTTCCAAGGATGGTCCTGTTAAAGAAAAGATAGAGCATTACAATACACAAACCTGTTATACCAATGACCCAGAGTGTTTGCTGTTGTATAACAGCTCCATAGATAATGAATGGCTCGCCCTCTGTGAAGGGTGGGAAACTGTACGGTTCCTTCCCGAACTTGAACATAAGCAAACCCCTCATCAGGATCGAGACAGCTATAGTAACCATTATCATCAAAAGAAGGTCTGCCTTTTTCAAGAGTGGTCTGATGGTCAGTCTCTCCATAATAATGCCTATGATACCCGAAACTGCAATTGTCAGGATGATGGAGGGAAAGAATGGTACCTTCAGTGACTCCGAAAAATACCACATCAGAAGTCCGCCAATAACTACGAACTCACCCTGAGCAAGGTTTATTATGGAAGTGGAATTATAGACTATGTTAAAGCCTATACCAACGAGGGCATATACTGCCCCCGTTGTAAGGCCTGAGAATAGAAATTGAAGAAATACGCTGAACAATCTATTTCAGTATCTCCCAGTCTCCGTTTTTGACAACCACCATCTCGAAGGCTGTCATGTCAAGACCACAGTGGTCCTTTGGAGACATATTGAATATGCCGCCTGTGCCAGGCCAGTTCTTTATATTGGTCTCGATATAATCCCTTATCTTCTTCTTGTCAGGGCCGACCTTTTTCAGGGCCTCGACAACCATCATAAGCGCATCATAGGCATGTCCACCGAAGGTACCTGGTTCTCCTTTGTAACGGGCCTTATAGTCCTCTTCGTATTTCTTTAAAAGGGCCTTCTGTGGATGTTTATCAGATAGCTTGTCCCAAATAACGAGTCTACCGAGGGGTGCTATTACACCTTCTGCAGCCTTGCCGGCCAGCTCTATATTCTTCTTGCTCCCCCATCCGTGGCTCTGATACAGCGGTATGCCCATCTTAAGGGCATGCCAGTTCTTTGTTACTACAACCTGACCAGGACCTACAGACCAGTTAATCACAGCCTCTGCACCTGAGGCCTTTATCTTTGTGAGCTGTGTGGTCATATCAGAGTCCTTCGGTCCATATCTCTCATCAGCAACTATAGTGATGCCAAACTTAGGTGCAAGGTCATGAAGCGCCTTCTTCCCGGCATCACCAAAACCTGTTGCGATCGTAATGATCCCTACCTTTGTTATACCGTGTTTTTTTATATGAGTATAAATAGCCTCGACAGCGCTTGTATCATACTGTGGGGTCTTGAAGATCCAGTGTCTCTCCTCAACAGGATTTGTAATGCCATAACCAGCAGCACAGGAGATAAGTGGTGTCTTAGCATTATTCATTATCGGAACAAGTGCCATTGATTCGCCTGTAGTTGAAGGACCTATAATTGCCAAAACATTGTCCTTTTCGAGAAGTTTTTTTGCTGCCAGAACTGCCTGGGTCTCGTCACTCTTTGAATCCTCTATTATGACCTCGAGGGGATGGCCATTGATGCCACCTGCCTTATTTATCTGATCAACAAGCATAAGTACAGTATTCTTTTCTGGTTCACCCAAAAAAGAAGCAGCACCCGTAACAGAGAATATAGCCCCTACCTTATATGGTTCCTTTGCCTGAGAAAAGGAACTTAGGTAAAATAAAACAGCCAAGATAGTGAGAAACGACAAGAACAGCCTTAAACCCTTCTTCATCTTTTCCTCCCTCATTTTTATTTTCCATGAGAACATGGAAGCTTAAAGTGCATAGACATCTTCTCCTTTGAGGATTTTGACCCCTGCTGAGGAAAGGCCCTCAATGGCTCTGTCAATCTCATCAAAACGGAATATTATAATAGCATTTTCCTTACTCTTTTGAACAAAGGCATACATGTACTCCACATTGACACCCTTGTCCTTCAATACATTCAATATCCCTGCGAGTCCGCCAGGCCTATCAGGAACCTCAACAGCGATCACCTCTGTCTTGCCAACGGTAAAACCATTCTTTTTCAGGACCTCCTTTGCCTTCTCTGTGTCATTTACAATAAGCCTCAGTATGCCGAAGTCTGCTGTATCAGCAAGGGATAGGGCCCTGATATTTATGTCTGCCTTAGCAAGCACATCCGTTACCTCTGCAAGCCTGCCTGACTTATTTTCAAGGAATATTGATATCTGTTCAACCTTCATAAAACCCTCCTTTAAAGCCTTCTTTTATCTATAACCCTCTTTGCCTTTCCTTCGCTCCTCTCTATGGTCTTTGGTTCAACCAGTTTAACCTTACAGGAAATGCCCAGGAGATCCTTTATCTCTCTCTCGATCCTTCTGCTCAACATCTCAAGTTTTTTTATTTCATCTGAGAATATCTCCTCCTGCACCTCTACATGGACCTCCATGACATCGAGAGCACCTTCCCTGTCAACCACTATCTGATAGTGCGGCTCCACACCTTCAATGCTCATCAGGACATGCTCTATCTGTGATGGAAAGACATTGACTCCTCTAATTATGAGCATATCATCGCTTCTTCCTGTAATCCTTTCCATCCTTACAAAGGTCCTGCCGCAGACACATTTATCAGGTATCAGTCTTGTGAGGTCTCGCGTCCTGTACCTGATAACAGGGATTGCCTCCTTAGTGAGGGTGGTAAAGACGAGTTCTCCCATCTCACCATAAGGTAAGACCTCTCCTGAATCAGGGTTTATTATCTCGGGTAGGAAGTGGTCCTCAAAGATGTGAAGACCTTTCTTTGCCTCAATGCACTCACTGGCAACACCAGGACCTATTATCTCACTCAGACCGTATATATCAAGGGCTGTGATATGCAGTTTTTTCTCTATCTCTTCCCTCATCCTCTCTGACCAGGGTTCTGCACCGAAAAGTCCCACCCTCAATTTCAGCGTTGATGGTTCAACACCCATCTCCTTCATCACATCTGCAATATTGAGGGCATAGGAGGGTGTGCAGAGGAGGACTGTAGAGCCAAAGTCCTGCATAATCATTATCTGCCTCTTTGTGTTTCCCCCTGAGATAGGTATAACCGCAGCACCAATCTTTTCAGCACCATAATGAGCACCTAACCCTCCTGTAAAGAGACCGTATCCATAGGCATTATGAACAATATCACCCTTGCTAACATTGCCACAACTCAGTGTCCTCGCCATTACCTCTGCCCATGTCTCTATATCCTTCCTCGTATATCCAACAACGGTTGGTTTTCCTGTTGTCCCTGATGAGGCATGGATCCTGACAACATCTTCAAAGGGAACGGCAAATAAGCCAAAGGGATAGTTCTTTCTGAGGTCCTCCTTTGTTGTAAAGGGTAGTTTTTGAAGATCCTTAAGCGTCTTTATGTGCTGAGGCTTGACACCCGCCTCGTCCATCTTCTGACGATAATAAGGAACAGCCTCATACACCTTCTTTAATACACCCTTCAGCCTCTTTAATTGCAGGGCCTCAAGATCACTCCTCTGAAGTGTTTCGAATTTCTCATTCCATATCATTTATATTAAACCTCCCTGTAAGTTAATGTTCGATAGACTCACCATCGTTCTAAAGCTCTCCCTGTATAGATTCTCTGCCCTTAATAAAGGCCCTGACATTCACATCGACAAATCTCTGAGGAACCCTTCTCTCTATAACCCTTAAGAAATCATCCTCACTTACAGGCAGAAATCTTGAAAGGGCGCCAATGAGAACCAAATTTGTAGCCTTTATTTCTCCTGCTGATTGTGCCAGATCAAAGGCATCGAGAGGATAGATTGAGGCAACCCTTTTTCTAAGTTCACCTATTACATCGGCGGGATATTCTTCCACACCGGTTGCAACAGAAAGTGGAAGGATTTTCTGAGTATTAACAATGACCCTGCTTTTCTCATTTAGATAAGCAAGGTATCTCAGGGATTCGAGTAACTCAAAGGCAACCTCAATATCAGCGGTGCCAGGTTCTACAAGGGGAGAATAGACCTTTTCTCCATATCTCATATGGGCAACGACAGATCCTCCCCTTTGTGCCATCCCGTGTACCTCGCTCTTCTTTACATCAAAACCAGCATTAATCAAGGTCATGGCTGTAATCTCACTGGCAAGTATTATACCCTGCCCCCCTACACCACAGAAAAGTATATTGCCTTTATTCATCCTCTCTAACACCGATAACAATAGCCTTTGATTTACAGAGAGGAGCACACTGACCACAGCCATCGCATAAGACAGAATTTATCCTGGCATATCCCTTCTGTTTTTCTTTAAATCCGAGCCTTTTAGCCTCTTCCTTAGTTATCGGAACCCACTCAATAGCAGGACAACCCAATTTCAGGCAGGCCATGCAGCCGACACATTTATCCTGAAGAACAACATAAAGAGGCTTCTTTCTCCTTCTCATCTCTGGTAGTAATACACAGGGATGTTTTGTTATAACAACAGAAGGTTCGGGTCTGTTTATCTCCCTCTTAAGTATCTCCATCGTTTCCTTTATATTATGAGGATTGACAGTATAGACATGTTCAACACCTATAGCCCTGCATATCGCCTCCAGATCTATCTCCCTTCCCTTCTCCCCTGTCACTCTCACGCCTGTCCCAGGATGGTCCTGATGGCCTGTCATTGCAGTAGTTCTGTTATCGAGAATTACTACTGTCGAGAATCCATTATTATACACAATATCAATCAGACCTGTTATACCTGAATGGATAAAGGTGGAGTCACCTATAACAGCTACGACCTTGCCAATTGCATTACTACCGAGGGCCTTCTCCATCCCATGGGCATTGCCAATGCCAGCACCCATACATACACAGGTATCCATGGCAGAAAGGGGCCTTAATGCACCGAGGGTATAGCAGCCTATATCACCTGCTACAAAGACATCGAGCTTTGAAAGGGCATAAAAAACACCCCTGTGGGGACAACCAGGGCAGAGTGAGGGAGGCCTCTGAGGAATACTGACAGACTCAAAAAGTTTTTTTTCTTCGCCTGTTATGGCCTTTCTAACGATGTAAGAGTTCAGCTCACCATAAGGAGGAATAAGTTCCTTACCCCGACATTTGACACCAAAGGCCTTTACATGGAGTTCGATAAAAGGGTCGAGTTCCTCAACAATAAAGACTTCTTCAACCTCTCTGGTAAAACTCTTAATCAATCCTTCAGGAAAGGGATAGGCCATGCCGAGTTTCAGCACCGAGGCATCTGGGAAGGCCTCCATGACATATAAATAGGAGACCCCTGATGTTATAAACCCCCTCTTCCTGTCCCTGAGTTCAATCCTATTACCTTCAAAGACCTCTGCATATTCTCTCAGTCTCTTCATTCTTTCTTCAAGTATTATCCTTCTCCTTCTCGCATTTGAGGGAAGCATTACGAATTTATCAGGCATCCTTTCGATGCCCGGTTTTATATTCAGGGATTCCCTTTCCCCGAGTTCAACGAGGCTCTGGACATGAGATACCCTCGTAGTTGTCCTCAAAAGTACAGGGGTATCGAATTCCTCACTCAACCTGAAGGCTATCTTTGTGAATTCCTTAGCCTCGGCAGAATCTGAGGGCTCAAGCATGGGGACCTTTGCTGAAAGGGCGTAGTTTCTGTTGTCCTGCTCATTCTGGGAGCTGTGCATGTCAGGGTCATCGGCAGTAACTATAACAAGACCGCCCCTGATACCTGTATAAGCAGAGGTAAAGAGGGGGTCAGCAGCAACATTAAGACCAACATGTTTCATTGATGCCATAGCCCTGACACCGGCAAAAGAGGCACCAAGGGCAACCTCAACAGCAACCTTTTCATTTGGCGACCACTCTGTGTAAACGCCTTCGTACCTTGAAAGAGACTCCAGTATCTCTGTGGAAGGCGTTCCCGGATAAGCAGTTGCAACCCTTACACCAGCCTCATAGGCACCCCTCGCTATTGCCTCATTCCCTGATATAAAGACCTTATTAATATTCATTTTCAATCGAGCTTAAGAGAATTTAAAAATTTTTATAGATTATCATATCACATTTATATTTTCAATTAGCAGGATGCTTCGGCCTGAATCAAAGGCTAAATAATGGTATAATAAATTATGATCCTCACAGAGAATGCCCTGAGGGTTCTCAGGGCACGTTATCTGCTTAAGGATGAGCACGGAAGGGTAATCGAGACCCCTGAAGAGATGTTCCGCAGGGTTGCGAAGACCGTTGCCTCTGCGGAAAGACTCTATGGTGGAGACCCTGCGAGGTGGGAGGATAGATTTTTTGATGTAATGACAGACCTCCGATTCCTACCGAACTCTCCTACCCTTATGAATGCTGGCAAGGATATAGGTCAACTTGCCGCATGTTTTGTACTCCCCGTAGATGACTCAATGCAGAGCATCTTTGATACCCTGAAGAATGCAGCACTGATACTGCAAAGTGGCGGTGGTACCGGATTCTCCTTTTCGAGGCTAAGACCAAAGACAGATATAGTACGTTCAACAGGCGGGATAGCCAGTGGCCCTGTATCATTCATGAAGATATATAACACAGCCACAGAGGTCATAAAACAGGGTGGAGCTAGAAGGGGAGCTAACATGGGTATATTACGGGTCGATCACCCTGACATACTTGAATTCATTAAGATAAAGCGTTCTGAAGGTGAACTTACAAACTTCAATATCTCTGTAGCTATAACTGATGCCTTTATGGAAGCTTTAAAGAGAGATGAGGAGTACGAACTCATTAACCCGAGAAGCAAGAATGTTGCTGGCAGGCTAAAGGCCAGGGAAGTCTTTGAGGAGATAGTCGCCAGCGCATGGGAGACAGGAGACCCTGGCCTCGTCTTTATCGATAGGATTAACAGGTTTAATCCAACCCCGCATATAGGAGAGATGGAGAGCACCAATCCCTGCGGTGAACAGCCCCTTCTCCCTTACGAGGCCTGCATACTCGGCTCATTGAACCTCTCGAAGTATGTTAAAGACCCTCCTCTTTTCAGCCCTGAGAAGGGAAAGATCAGGATAGAAAAACATATTGATTTCGAAACACTTTCTAACGATATTCAGACGACAGTGAGATTTCTCGACAATGCTATAGATGTGAATAAATATCCCTTACCAGCAATTGAGTCCATGCACAAGGGTAACAGGAAGATAGGTCTCGGTGTTATGGGATGGGCTGATATGCTTATACTCCTTGGCATCAGGTACGACAGCAGGCAGGCCTTCAGCCTCGCCCGCCAGATAATGAGATTTATAAGTGAAAAGTCAAAGGGGGCATCGATCGCCCTTGCAGAAGAAAAGGGGCCTTTTCCAAACTTTAAAGGTTCTACCTATGACATGGCCGGAAAACCGCCTATAAGGAATGCAACCACAACTACTATAGCTCCTACAGGGACGCTCTCTATAATCGCAGACTGTTCGAGTGGAATTGAGCCTCTCTTTGCCATTGCCTTTAAGAGATTAATCCTCGATACCGAACTGACAGAGATAAATAAATACTTCTTCAGGATCGCTAAGGAAAAGGGGTTTTACTCATCAGAACTCGAGGAGGAAGTTATAAAGAAAGGAAGTCTAAAGGGTATAAAAGGGATTCCTGCTGAGATAAAAAGGATCTTCAGGACGGCCCACGAGATACCAACAGAGGATCACATAGAGATGCAGGCAGCCTTCCAGGAATTTACAGACAATGCTGTATCAAAGACCATTAACATGCCCAAGAAGGCAAAAAAGGAGGATGTTTACAGGGCATTTATGCTTGCCTATGAAAAGGGGCTAAAGGGCATCACAATATTCAGATATGGAACAATGAAAAAGGGTACCCTCGTACGTTTCACGGACTCTGATTAATGACCTTCAGAATAAAGCTCAGCATAATAACAAAACTGCTTATCTTTACAGGGACGGTACTTGTCCTGACGACGGGGATTCTTTTCTATATGCTTATCCAGAGGCAGGAAAGATTTATAATGGATCAGTTAAGGAATGAGGCAAGGTCACTCTTCAGGCAGGTGGTAATAACAAGGCGATGGATTGCAGACCATGGAGGCATTTTTGTTGAGAGACTTCCGTGGGTGAGACCTAATCCTTACCTTGCAGAGATAAATAAGGAGGCTGAGGTTATTGACAGAAAGGGCCGAAGACTGGTAAGGGAAAATCCCGCAATGGTTACCAAGGAATTATCACGATATGCAAGGGAAAGGGGTCTATTCTGGTTTAACATAACGAGTCTTAAGCCACTAAATCCTGACAACTCTCCTGATGACTTTGAGAGAGAGGCCTTGAGACTCTTTGAATCAAAGGACCTCAACGAATATTCTGCTATCCAGAAGATAGATAATCTAAGATACTTCAGGTACATTTCACCTCTATATGTCGAGACACCCTGCCTGGACTGCCATCTGAAACAGGGTTATCGAATAGGTGATATGAGGGGCGCTATTAGCATAACCATACCAGTGGAAGATCTATTCATTGAGATGAGGAAAAACAGGATAAACATGATTCTGGTAGCTGTCTTAGTAACATTAATGCTTTTCTTTACAACCTATATTACGGTGAAACGATTCATCCTATCGCCTTTATCAAGGCTCAATAGATCTATCAGGGATTTTGCCAATGGTGACGATTCAATCAAAACATTAATTAGTAGTGGTGATGAAATTGAAGAACTCAGCAGGACCTTCACAGAGATGGCCCGTTCCCTTTCAGCATATCATACATGTCTTGAAGATAAAATCAAAGCTGCTGTAGAAGATCTTGAAAAGACAAATAAAAAACTTACCGAGGTTAACAGGGAATTGATCGATATAAATAACAGGAAATCAGATTTTGTGGCCAAGGTCTCTCATGAATTGCGAACTCCCCTTACATCAATTAAGGGAGCGATGGATTACATATCTACAAGGTTGAAGGCAACGATTGAGAAGCCCTCTGTTTCGGATATGGATTTACAACAGTTGTCAGATCTCTTCACATTTTTTGAGATAATCAAAAAGAATTCTGAAAGGCTCATATGGCTTGTAAATGACATACTCGAGATAGAGAGGCTTGAACAGGGAAAGGCAGAGCTGCATTGCACAGAGATCGAGATATCTGTTCTCATTGATGAGGTCATTATGGCACTTCATTCAACAGCGATTCAGAAGGGGATTGTTATTAACAAAGAAGTGGCCACCAGTGTAATCATAGCTGATGAGGACAGGATCAGACAGGTAATGATCAATCTACTATCAAATGCTATTAAATTCAGCCCCGAGGGTTCTGAGGTAATGATAAAGACCGTTCCCTCAGATGATTGTTTGATGGTCATAGTAAAGGACAACGGCCCGGGGATTGCACAGGAAGAACAGGAAAGGATCTTTGATAAGTTTTATAAAAAAGGTAACAAGGAAGGGACAGGTCTTGGACTCGCCATTTCAAAAGGGATAATAGAGGCTCACGGTGGCATAATAGGTGTCATAAGTGATGGTTCAAAAGGGGCATCATTTTATTTTAAACTACCAAAGATAGGAGTTACATCGTGCAAAGTCTAATCCTAATTATTGACGATGACATTGATATACTCAGTGTCTTAAAGGCAAATCTTGAGCTCCACGGTTTTGTGGTGAAAACTGCCCAGAACTGGTCCTCTGCTGAGAAGGAACTTTCAAATACAATACCTGATCTTATAATACTCGATATAATGCTTCCTGATGGAAACGGTGTTGAGATATGCCGTTCCTTAAGAGAAAGGTTTCCTGACCTCCCAATAATGATGCTCACTGCCAGGGATAAGGTCTCTGATAAGGTCCTGGGTCTTGAAAGCGGTGCCGATGACTATATAGTCAAACCCTTCGAGACACTCGAACTAATAGCGAGGATCAAGGCCTGCCTCAGGAGGGTAAGGCATGATTTAACAGAGAGAATCGTTATAGATGATATTGTTATAGATGTGAAGCGGAGAAGTGTGACCTTAAAAGGAAAGAGTCTTATTCTTACACCAAAAGAGTACGAACTGCTCTTTTACCTCGTTACCCACAGGGGAGAGGTTCTGACAAGGGAGCGCATTAGGAAACACCTGTGGAAGGAATCGAGTATATACTCATGGAGTAGAGTAATAGATGTTCATATACAGCACCTGAGACAAAAGATAGAGAAAAACCCATCAAAACCAGAATACATAATTACGGTTCCAGGTGTTGGATACAGGTTCGGGAGATGATCATGAAAGGACAAAAAAACCAATCATGGCAAAGATCAGGATAAAAAGGGCCGACGGTATAATCCTCCTGTACATATCGCCAAAATCAGCCCTGAAATACTCCTTCGTAAGGACAAGACAAAGGTGAACAGGAGAGAGGAGAACCCCTGTGTAACCTGATACAAAGGCTATGGATAAATGGCGGAGGGATAATCCGTCGCTGATGCTCATGAGAAGCGGAAAGGTGCTTCCCACGAATCCTATGGTCAGACCTGTTAGAATCCCGCTTGTAAAGGGTAGTAAGAATAGTATTGGAAGCAAGGGGATGCCTGTATTGATAAAAAAACGATTCAGATAGCCTACAGCACCTGATGACTCCATCGTAAACTTGAAAAACATTGTACCGATAATAAGAATTATCACTTCCTTCTTAAAACCATATCTCAGCATTCTCCATATCTCCCGGGACCCTACCCTGTAAAATATAAAGAGCCCAACTATCGTTATTAAAAGGGAATAGTGAAGCTCAATATGGGCTACTATGACAAGGAAAAGGATAATCACAATGGGAAAGAAACAGAGAAGGGATTTTATATTAGAGTCCCTCGTAATCTCATCTCTCAGAACAGGTTTCAAGCCCCTGTCTCTCAGGTTTCTCATGCTGAAGATAAAACCTGTTACGACTATCAATAATGCATAGGGAGTATTTGCTATTATAAGATCCCTCAAGTCCATCCTGCTTAGTGCAGAGGCGAGGAGTATCCCGGGATAAAGGGGTAGGATGTACTCCCAGGGATGTCTGAACCAGTAATTTATAAAGGCCTTCTCTCCTACCGATATCTTAAGCCCCTTTGTGGATTCCTCGACCATTGGTGCAGAGAAATAGGCCCCACCGAGGGACGGGAGCAACCCTATCAGTAATGGCATAGATACTATGACAGGCCTGCCTCCTCTCAGTAGTCTCCTCGTAGCATCTGTCATCATCTTTAAGACCTCCTTCTCCCTGAGTATTATCTCGAGGACCCTTATTAATGTGAGAGAAAAGAAGAGCTTTATCGTAACTGCATCAGTAACAGTCGCAACCGCTGTTTTTAAGATCGTCTCAGGTGGCGTGAGATAAAGCAGAAAAAGAATACCCGAGGCGATGAGCATGACATACCCGATATTCCATTTAAGCCTTAGCAGGCCAAGCATGATCAAAAATACCGCACCTATCTTTAAAAGATCGAGCATCATCAATTATAACTGATTTTGCTTCTAACCAATTTTAATTTAATATAGACCTTAGGCTTTCCAAACTTACCATAGCCCTGGGAAAAATCTATATTTCACCCTCTTACAATATTCCCTGTAATCCCTGAATCTCTCAGATAGCTCTTTCTCTTCGAGGGGGATGATAACGAGATTCACGATTAAGAAATCAATGATCGTTAATATCCCTACAGTCAAGACCTCTGTTAATAAAAAGATGCCAGAGAAAAGCACCGTGTGGGCAAGATATGTTGGATGCCTTACGATCTTAAAAGGCCCCTCTGAGACCAATCGACTCTCGAGCTTTTTTGAGACCTCTGGTATGCCCATGAGACCCCATAGACCGAGGAGTTTTCCTGTCCAGAGGTGCAAAAGTGTTCCAAGAATTGTGAAGAATAATCCAACGATATTTATAACCACCGGCATCTCATATCTAAAGTCTAATAACGGTTCCTTATATTTAAAAATCAGATACGCAATCGGTATCCATGTTAAGGGAGGCATTATGTATGTGAGAAGGCCAATCTTCTTAAAGAACCTCGATAGACCGTGAACAGGTATCCAGAACAGGGGAACAACAGGCCATATAAGAATCGTTAAAAAGGCTAAGAGATTAAGTGGTTTCATTGAAAAGCCCTTTTTCTTTAATATATCTTACCATGGCAATCTGTGCCTCCTCAGAGGTACTATAAGCAAATATTGTTGGAGATTTAATTTTACTCAAGATATAAGGGTTGCCAAAGGACAAAAAAACTTCAACCTTTTTATTGAACTTATTTAATAAGTCCTTAAAATTTAAAGATTTTTCTTTCCATGCCCTCGCTTCTGAAAAGATCGATACAACCCTCTCGGATCTCTCAGGAATCCTCTGCCAGGGTATAACAGTTTCATTGAGAAAAAGCACCCTATTCTCTCCAAAGGCTCCTTTAAACCAATCTGTAAAATAACTTGTAGTGATCGTCTCGTCAGATATAACTATTAGAAAGGGTTTTTTTATACCTCTTTTATTGCCCTTGTAAGTAATTGCCTTATAAAAGAGTTCACTGGCAAGTTCCCTGTTAGAGGTGAAATCAGGCTGGCTGAAGGCTGAAGGCTGAGGGCTGAGGGCTGAAGTTAGCCTGAAGCTTAAAGCCTTAAGCCTGTCTTCTGCCTTAACTCTATCGCCTATATACCCTGCAACACTATCAGGGTCTGAGGGATGTAGTATGAGATCAGTTCCTGCCATTAAGGCCATAAGGGATGCCTCTTCCTCGGGATAGCCCGAAAGACCACCCATGTTCATCGCATCAGTGATAACAAGTCCTTTAAAGGCCATCTCATCTCTTAGATATTTGACAATCCTGGATGATATTGTGGCAGGTATTCCCGAGGGGTCAAGGCATGGAACGCTAAGGTGTCCGAGCATTATCATATCTACGCTTGACAATATAGCCCTCTTGAAAGGTACCAATTCAAATTCTTCGAGTTCACCGAGGCCTTTATTAATAACAGGTAGTTCCTGATGTGAATCCCTGTCTGTATCTCCATGACCTGGAAAGTGCTTTCCGCAGGA
Source organism: Thermodesulfovibrionales bacterium (assembly GCA_046290845.1). GTDB lineage: Bacteria > Nitrospirota > Thermodesulfovibrionia > Thermodesulfovibrionales > UBA9159 > JBBIPQ01. Next base: position 2,687 of record JBKBUA010000012.1, on the reverse strand, counting down.
TATAATGCCCATTTCTTTGTAAATCTTAATCATTGAGGTTCCGTGAAATGAGACTGTCTCAGGGTCTTCTCCAAAGGACCTTGTTGCAATAATTGGGTTTTCAGGATTCGAGTTTATATCAAGAACAGGGGCAAGGATAGTATTTATCCCTACATATTGGGCCTCAGAGGCGATAGATGAATAAAGCCTCTTAAGATAATAATTCCTTTCACCTCCAATCCTGCTCAGTGCCTTTGCAATGGCCATTGCAGGTGGATAAAGTGTCCCTCCCCTAACCTGTTGACCAAGCCCTGCCTCGAGATCAGAGGCAATTATCAGTTGGTGTTTTGCGATTTCCTGTAACCGTCTTATTCCATCCCTTAAGGATTCTATCTCGCCACCAAAGATAATAAAACCAGCAACACCCTTCCTTACGAGGCCTGCATAATAATCAAACCTGTCTTCTATCTCGTCACCATTTAGTCGAGGGATAAGGAAATTATATGGATTCATGGATACTATTAGGATACAGGATAGAGGATGCAGGATACAAGATTTACATAAGTGTATTTCATAAGGCCTTGAACTTTCTATCGAATTTATGCAAAATATCTAAGACCTGATGCCCTTTTAAAATGGGGAAAGGGCAGTTCGCAAAATAATTCTGGCTGCTTTGATCTCAATGACTAAAAATGATGAAAGGCCTAACCTATAAAGAGGCAGGTGTTAGTATTGATGAAGGGGAAAGGTTCGTAAACCTTATAAGCCCCTTGGTTAGAAAGACCTTCAGAAAGGAGGTCATTACTGATATTGGCTCCTTTGGCGCCCTCTTTAAACTCGATATTACCAAATACAGGGAACCTGTTCTGGTCAGCGGGACAGATGGTGTCGGTACAAAATTAAAGATAGCCTTTATGGCTGACAGACACGAAACAGTCGGTATAGATCTCGTGGCCATGTCAGTGAATGATGTCCTTACATCAGGTGCTGAGCCATTGTTTTTCCTTGATTATTTTGCTACGGGAAGGCTTGTGCCGGAGAAGGCTGTTAAGGTCATTGAGGGAATAGTTGAGGGTTGTAAGGAGGCAGGTTGTTCCCTTATAGGCGGTGAGACAGCGGAGATGCCAGGTTTTTACAGTGATGAAGAATACGACCTCGCAGGATTTGCTGTCGGTATTGTAGAAAAAAAGGATATTATCGATGGTTCGAGCATAGAATCAGGAGATGTTATAATAGGGATAGCCTCAAATGGCCTCCATAGCAACGGATATTCTCTGGTCAGAAAGGTCTTTTTTGATCTTAAGAAGATGGCCCTTTCTGATTATATCCCAGCGATCAATAAGACCCTTGGCGAGGAACTACTAAGACCCACAAGGATCTATGTAAAGGCCGTCAACACTCTCAAAGAGAATAACATACCTGTAAAAGGTCTTGCTCACATAACAGGGGGTGGCATAAACGGGAACTTACCGAGGATATTGCCAGAGGGTCTTGCTGCAGTAATAATAAATGGTTCCTGGCCTGTACAGCCTATATTCAGTTTAATTGAGGAGATGGGTAAGGTGCCGATTGAGGATATGAGGAGAACATTTAACATGGGAATTGGTTATATCGCCATCGTTTCAGGACAATATGCTGATAAGGCCATATCAAGCCTAAAAGAAGAAGGCTATGATTCATACATAATCGGTCGAATTGAAAAAGGTAAAAGGGAGGTAAGATATGAGTAAGGTCAGGGTTTTCTTGAAGAAGGCCTTCACGCCTGTTACGATCATGCTTATCCCGCATAGTAATTCTAAACCTATTAATCTCAAGATCCCATCAATCGGAATAATTATCTCGATTTTTCTGTGGCTTATGGGCTCGGTCTATATCATCTCTATAGGAGTAAGGGCTATGGAGTATCAAAAGATGGAAGAAAAACTCCTTTACTATTCAAACCAGTTCAATGAATTAAGGGCAACTATCAACGCCCTAAAGAGAACGGAGGCGGAATTCAGAAGGTTATTCTCTCTCGGCTCTAAGGAAAAAATCCTCGAGAATCTTCAGCCCGGTGACACAGGTTCCCTGGATATAGAGGCTCTCAGGGAACAGATAAAAAAGACCATGGACACTGTAACAGGTATAAGAGAATATCTGAGGACGCAGAAAGACATTTATATTGCAACTCCAAGGGGCTGGCCTTTACCAGGAAGAATTACCTCCTATTTCGGAAAGAGGGAAAATCCTCTTCATGGCGGTGATGACTTCCATTCCGGTATTGACATATCTGCTTCGTCAGGCACTCCCGTAAAGGCTACAGCAGATGGCGTTGTGAGTTTTTCGGGCTGGAGTGGTGGCAGCGGCAACCTTGTTGTGATCGAACACGGCCTTGGCTACTCGACATTTTATGCCCACAACAGCTCTAATCTTGTAAAGGTTGGCCAACAGGTCAAAAGAGGGGACATAATTGCCTATTCAGGTGCTACAGGAAATGCTACAGGACCACACTCGCACTACGAGATATGGAAGGATGGCAGGCCTGTTAATCCCATGTCATTTCTTGAAGGGAGGAAATAATGTTTTCGAGAAAGAATAACGAAAAGCTCGAGTCCTTTATTGGCGTAAACTCAACGTTTAAAGGCGATATTAAGTCGAAGGGGACGATAAGAATAGACGGAAGCGTTGAGGGCAATATAGAATCGGACTGGCTCATTATAGGTGAAAAG
>JBKBUA010000128.1:0-5165 GCA_046290845.1 Thermodesulfovibrionales bacterium | reverse complement strand
TTTACATGAGGCTTTACCCTCTCAAACTTAGCCTTTGCCATAATTCCTCCTTGCTTCGATTAACTCAGCAATCTGTATTTATTCACCTTTTACCTTTGCTATTATTGCATCACTTATATTCTTTGGAACCTCTTCGTATCTTGAAAACTGCATTGTATATGTAGCCCTTCCCTGGGTCTTCGACCTCAGGTCAGTGGCATAACCAAACATCTCTGACAAAGGAACCTCAGCCCTGATAACCTGAGAATTCCCCCTTTTTTCCATTGATTGGATCTTTCCCCTTCTCGCATTCAGGTCACCCATTACATCACCCATATATTCTTCAGGTGTCACAACCTCAACGCTCATTATCGGCTCAAGGAGCACGGGCTTTGCCTTCTTTGCAGCCTCTTTAAAGGCCATGGAGCCTGCAATCTTAAAGGCCATTTCAGATGAGTCTACTTCATGATAGGAGCCATCAAACAAAGTTGCCTTAACATCTACAACAGGATAACCAGCAAGGACACCAGAATCCAATGCCTCTTTTATACCCTTCTCAACGGCAGGTATATATTCTCTCGGGATAGTGCCACCAACAATCTTATTTACAAACTCAAAGCCCTTGCCTGTCTCAGCAGGCTCTATCTCGATAACAACATGTCCATACTGTCCTCTACCACCACTCTGCCTCACAAACTTGCCTTCTGCCTTTGCTGCTGCCTTTATGGTTTCTTTATAAGCAACCTGTGGCTTACCCACATTAGCACTTACCTTAAATTCCCTTAATAATCTATCAACTATTATCTCTAAATGAAGTTCGCCCATACCGGCTATTATGGTCTGTCCTGTCTCTTCATCAAAGGAGACACGGAAGGAAGGGTCTTCTTGGGCAAGCTTTGCGAGAGATTGGGAGAGTTTTTCCTGATCCGCCTTTGTCTTTGGCTCAATGGCTACCGATATGACAGGTTCTGGAAACTCTATTGCCTCGAGGATGATCGGTGCCTTTTCATCGCAGAGGGTGTCACCAGTCAGGGTGTTCTTAAGACCAACAGCGGCCGCAATATCACCTGCTGCAACCTCCTTTACTTCCTCTCTTTTATTTGCATGCATCCTGAGCAGCCTGCCGATCCTCTCTTTGGTATCCTTTGTGGAATTATATACATAAGAACCTGCGCTCAGGACACCTGAATAAACCCTTATGAAGGTTAGTTGTCCGACATAGGGATCTGTCATTATCTTAAAGGCAAGGGCAGCAAAAGGTTCGTCTGGGCTTGCCTTTCTTTCTATCTCGCTGCCATCGGAGGGATTCGTGCCTCTTACAGGTGGGATATCGAGTGGAGATGGTAAATAATCAACTATGGCATCGAGCAACATCTGTACACCTTTATTCTTAAAGGCGGAGCCACATAAGACAGGGGTTATTCGCATCTCTATAGTTCCCTTCCTTATAGCCCTTCTTATCTCCTCTTCTGTAATCTCCTCTCCACCTAAAAACTTCTCCATTATATTCTCATCCACATCAGCAAGGGCCTCAAGCATCTTTTCCCTGTACTCCCTTGCCTTCGGAAGGAGTTCCTGTGGGATCTCATCCTCTACATACTTAGCGCCAAGGGTTTCGTCATCAAAATAAATAGCCTTACCCCTTACAAGGTCTATCGGTCCCCTGAACTTATCCTCAGCACCTATTGGTATCTGAATAGGGACAGGATTAGCTCCAAGTCTATCTATCATGGTCTTAACACTCATAAAAAAGTCTGCTCCCACCCTATCCATCTTGTTCATAAAGGCTATCCTGGGAACTCCATATTTATTTGCCTGCCTCCATACAGTTTCAGACTGTGGCTCAACACCTGCCACAGCATCAAAAACAGCGACTGCACCATCAAGAACCCTCAATGACCTTTCTACTTCGATAGTAAAGTCAACATGGCCAGGCGTGTCTATGATATTTATTCTGTGGTCCTTCCAGAAACAGGTTGTAGCAGCGGATGTAATCGTAATACCCCTTTCCTGTTCCTGAACCATCCAGTCCATGACAGCCGTCCCTTCATGGACTTCTCCTATTTTATAGGTTACACCAGTATAGTATAGAATCCTTTCTGTTGTCGTTGTTTTCCCTGCATCTATATGTGCCATGATTCCGATATTGCGTGTTTTCTCTAAGGGAACTCTTTCCAACTCTGTACTCCTCTTTCCTCTTTCTTACCATCTATAATGGGCAAAGGCCTTATTTGCCTCTGCCATTCTATGGGTGTCTTCCTTCTTCTTAATGGAAGCACCGGTGTTATTAAAGGCATCGAGAAGCTCTCCCGCCAATCTTTCCTTCATTGTCTTCTCGTTTCTCTCCCTCGCATACTTTATTATCCATCTAAGGGCAAGGGCCGTTCTCCTCTGGGGTCTTATTTCTACAGGTACCTGGTATGTGGCACCACCCACCCTTCTTGGTTTTACCTCAATCACCGGCTTTACATTATCTAAAGCGGTCTTGAATACCTTAAGCGGGTCCTGCCCTGTTTTCTCCTTTATAATGTCAAAGGCTCCGTAGAAGATCCTTTCAGCTATAGACTTCTTTCCATCCTCCAACATGACATTTATAAATTTACTAACGATCTTACTGTTATATTTGGGATCAGGTAATATATCCCTTTTTTCAGCTACTCTTCTTCTCGGCATTTAATCTCTCCCTCTATTTAGGCCTCTTGGCACCATACTTAGACCTTCCCCTCCGCCTGTCAGCAACACCTGCTGCATCGAGGGTACCCCTTATAATATGGTATCTTACCCCTGGAAGGTCCTTTACCCTGCCACCTCTGATCATAACAATTGAATGCTCCTGAAGATTATGTCCAACACCAGGGATATAAGCAGTGACTTCCATCCCGTTAGTGAGCCTGACCCTTGCAACCTTTCTGAGGGCAGAGTTTGGCTTTTTGGGGGTTGTGGTATAAACCCTAACACAAACTCCCCGTTTCTGAGGACATCCCTTAAGGGCCGGACTCTTGGTCTTTTCCTCCACCTTTTTACGACCCTGTCTAACTAACTGTGCTATCGTTGGCACTTTTCCTCCAAAAATTCAATGACAATTATCACTAAAAAGTGATTTAGAGGTTTTCACGGGAAAACTTTGAAAGCTTACCAGAGAATTTAAAATTTGTCAACCCCCTGGTCCCGTATGAACTTGATGTTTTAAACCTAAACTCTAACTCTCCTGCTAAATGAAGAAATACAATAACAGATTCTATAGATAAATTTCAATACTACCAACCCACGCAATTCGCTAATTAGGAATGATGGGCAGACTGAAAAGAACAAAAATCTAATAAATCCTCAATCCGATATCCTCTATCGACTAATTCGAGGTGTCCTAAAAGGTGTTGCTTATAACATAAAGTTCCGATATACTTCAGATATAAACCTGAACATTGCAAGAATTAACCAATTATTGGAGTCTATAAAATGAACATGACAGATTACAAGGAAGAATACAGAAAATTCCAACTCAGCATTCCTCATGAATTTTCCTTTCCTCTTGATGTCTTTGATAGATGGAAAAACGGAAAGGCCCTCTTCTGGACAGATGGTGAAGAAGAAAGGATTTATACCTTTAACGAATTAACTATACTTTCATCAAAGGGAGCCGGCGCATTAAAGAATATGGGCATAAATAGAGGAGATAAGGTAATAGTGCTACTTCCTAATATCCCTGAATGGTGGGAGATCATGCTTGCCCTCATGAGACTCAATGCTATACCAATACCTGCCACCACCCTTTTAACAGCAAAGGATATTGAATACAGGCTTTCTGCAACAGACATAAAGGCGATCATCACTACCGATGAAGAAACATCAAAGATTGATGAAGCAACGAAGGGCCATGATGTTCAGGTCATAACTGTCGGTGAAAAGGGCGATATCGATTACAGAAAAGAGAGAGACAAGGCTGAGGCATATGCTGGTGAGAGGATAGCTTCTGACGAGCCTGCCCTTATCTATTTCACATCAGGCACAACAGGCCTGCCCAAAATGGTTCTTCATACTCAAGCATCTTACCCTCTTGCCCATATGATAACTGGCAAATACTGGCTTGACCTGAGGCCTGGTGATCTGCACTGGAATATTTCTGATCCTGGATGGGCAAAGGCGGCATGGTCGAGTCTTTTTGGACCATGGCACATGGGTGCCACTGTCTTCTCCTATTATAGAAGGGGGAAATTTGATTCAGACCTTACCGTTGCTATCTTAAAAAGATATGGAGTTACAACCTTTTGTGGCCCTCCCACTGTTTACAGGATTATGGCTAAAGAGGTACCCCCTGATGAACTCAGGTTTGAAACAGTGAGACACTTTGTAGCTGCTGGAGAACCCCTTAATAAAGAGATAATTGAGTTATGGAAGGAGAGGACCTGCCTTTACATCTACGATGGTTATGGACAGACAGAGACGGTCAATGTCCTGGCAAATTTTCGATGCCTTCCTGTAAAACCAGGCTCAATGGGCGTTCCTGTACCAGGCTTTACAGTTGAGATCATTGATGATAACGGAAATATACTTCCTCAAGGCATTGAGGGTGATATTGGTATAAAGATATACCCTGCAAGGCCGGCAGGTTTATTTAAAGAGTATCTCGGCAATCCCGAGGCAACAGTTAAGACTGTTCGAGGCCAATGGTATATAACAGGAGACAGGGCATATAAGGACGAGGAAGGTTATTTTTGGTTTATGGGCAGGGCAGATGACATAATACTCACCTCTGGTTACAGGATCGGTCCTTTCGAGATAGAGAGCATTCTTATTGAGCATCCTGCTGTTAAGGAATCGGCTGTTACAGCAAGCCCTGATGAGATAAGGGGAGAGGTGGTTAAGGCCTTCATTGTCCTGACAGAGAATTATTTCCCCTCCGAGACCCTTGTGAGGGAGTTACAGGATTTTGTAAAGTCCCGCACAGCACCTTACAAATATCCGAGAAAAATAGAGTTTGTAGAGGAACTACCAAAGACGATAAGTGGGAAGATAAAGAGAAAAGAGCTAAGATCAAAGGAATTTGGAAGGGTTTTTTAACAGGTTATTGACTGAAAGCCCCCTTTATTTTGGGTGAACTGGCGTATAGGTAAAAGGGTAAAACTACAGTACTTCACCTATTCACCTAATTCACCAACTAAAGCCCTAAAAGCTGTTTTATTATCTCT
>JBKBUA010000127.1:0-5239 GCA_046290845.1 Thermodesulfovibrionales bacterium | reverse complement strand
TTTTTGAACTCAGATAGAGTCATCCCGTATTTATCGTTAAACCTGCTCACCTCTTCAGTAAACTGAGCAATCCTGTAAAGAATTTCGGTGAATAACGATTCTTTTATCACCTCCTTTACATCCTTAAATTCCAACTCCTTTATCAGGCTATCAAGCTTAGCATCTATCTCTAATGTCTTCACTATATATCACCTCCTGTTTCGTTTAAATTATACCATAGGATGGTCACATGGTCATTCTCATTAATGCAGTTCACGCCATCCCCGTGCCTGCTTCAAAAATCTAAAACTTCCACTTCGGAAGTGGCAATTTTGGAAGATCTTTGACATAGGTTTTGATTTTAAGCAAATATCAGTCTATCGCCTTTTGGCTCAGGTATGGGGTCACCAAACTCTTTGGCCGTATCAATCCACAATTGAATCGCTTCTTTAGCATTTCTTAAGGCATCCTCGGGAGTCTCTCCGTGGGCCATACAACCAGGGAGTTCAGGAACCTCGGCTATAAAAACCCCATCTTCATTGCTCCAGTAAATTATGATCTCGTACTTATACATCAATATTCCTCCCAAGTTTATATTTCAATATAATGTTCCTTACCTGTTTAACCTGGTAGGGCTTTGCTTTATTTCCCGCCCGTTGAAGATTGATTTTTTCCACCACCCCACCTTTTCTAAATATATGATGGCTACCGCGAATTCTTACCTCAAAACCCAAATGCTTTAATAATCCACATAGCCCATCAAAAGAGATGTTTGCATCAGATGTGCCGCTTAAAATTTGTATCAGTAATTTTTCATATTTACCCATCTATTGGAAATTATACTATATCCTGCCAATTTTTGAAATTCTCAACTGGGGCTAAAACTCAGAAAAAGATATCTCTTCCCTTCAAAAGTGTTATCGACGCTTTCTGAAGTTTCAAGATAGAAGGGCCTTGAGTCTTGCACCTTTTGGCTCAGGTACGGGGTCACCAAACTCCTTAGCTGCATCAATCCACAAGGAAATTGCTCAAAACTCAGGATTCGGGATCTCCATTGTGTCATCCCTTCAGACCAAGGGCATAGATCCTCTTCTTGCTCAGGTATCTTACAGATTCCTCATTGATATAAAGAGAAACAAAACATAGGGACACTTCCCATATTATTCCTTTATAAAATCAACCGATGTTCAATCAACCGGTTTTGAACATCAAATCATAATCCGTAATGAGAGATTCTTCCCCATCATTTCACTAAGTAAGGCTTTAGGCTTTAGGCTGAAGATATCGAAATCCTCAATTCCTTAAGCCTTCAGCCTATCATCAGCCTTCAGTCTGACGCTTCAGCCTTTTCACCCTGAGCGTTAGCGAAGGACTCATGAATATTATGTTTTCCGTGCATGTTTCGGATTGCGTAACGGATTACATAGATTGTGTAAGGAATTACATAATTATTCTTTTCTTTTTCTTGCATGACGGGCCTTAAGAATAAAATCTATGTGGTCGTCGCAGTGTTCAATACTAACATTATGGAATAGGGCACATGCAGAGATCACAAGGTCAGCGGATGGAACTGTTTGTCCTGACTGCCTGCATTTTTGTGCTAATGTCTTTGCTGTCTGCCAGACATCAGGAGTAATAGGCAACAACAAGATTTCTTGTTCAAGTGCCCTTAAACGCTGTTTTTCATAATCGCCCCTTGCGCCATTCCAGAGTTCCACAATCACCATTTCACACCATGCTGCCCGTCCGCTAAGCATAAGGCTTGCTACCCTTTCACGGACTTCAGTATTTCCGGACTGACGAAGGGCTTCTATCCAGCTTGATGTGTCTATTAAGACTACTTCCTCTTCTCTCACTTTCTATTTTCTCGCATTGCCCTGAGGTCGTCCTGCGTCATAAAGTCTTTAAATGTGCCGAGCATTTTGACAAGTTCAGCAAGCCTTCTCCTTTTATTGAAATCTCTGAGTGCCGATACTACAGCATCCCGTTTGGTCTTAGCACCGGTATATTTAATAGCCTCTTTTAGATCCTCTTGTGGAATATCAATTGTCGTCTTCATGATTCTATTTTACAATAGATTTGTATTCCAAATCAAGCAAAATAGTAATACCTTTAAACAAAACATAGTAAACAAAACATAGGGACACTTCCCATATTATTCCTTTATAAAATCAACCGGTTTTGAACAAAACAGATAGGTTGTGTATAGGGGGGTTATCCTTTTTGCTTAAAACGCAGGATTAAGGATCTCCATTGTGTCATCCTTCATACCAAGGGCATAGATCCTCTTCTGGCTCAGATATCTAACAGAATCGTCATCAATATAAAGGGAGGCAAAGATAGGGATTATAACCTTGCCCCTGTATTCAGGAAAGTAATCAAAAAATTCCCCCCTATCGAGAAACCCTGCGAACTCATCTATATAAGCTGTCCTTGGAGTTGCCTTTGTCTCATTAAGTATGAGCTTATCCTTACAGACCGCTATAACATCAAACTCCCTTTTCTTTGACCTGTCTTTTGTGTTAATCTTTTTCCTCCTTATCATGATGTCTTCAATCTCTTCACAGCCAAAGTATTCCTTTGCCAGTCTAGGTATGTTTGGAAGGACCATATCCTCAACAAGTGTACCCATCTTGTTTGCAAGCTCTCCCCACTGCCTTGCCATCCTCCTGCGCTCTTCATCAATCGTTTGTCTCCAGGAAAGGGTTCCATCCTTGAAGTCTTTCATCTCGTCTTTGAAGTCCTTCATCTCATCTTTAAAGACCTTCATCTCATCCTTGAAGACCTTCATCTCGTCTTTGAAGACCTTCATCTCGTCTTTGAAGTCCTTCATCTCGTCTTTGAAGTCCTTCATCTCGTCTTTAAAGACCCTCATCTCGTCCTTAAATTCCTTCATCTCATCCTTGAAGTCCTTCATCTCCTTTTCGAGTTTAAGGGTCTGGATAATCAATTGACCCATCAGGAGTTCAAGATTGTCAGTCCTCTGTTCGAGTTCCTCAATAGTAGGCATTATTTTCCTCCTCTTTGCTCTCTAACAGGCATTTTACTATATCTCGCTAAAGATCTCCTGGAAGGTTAATTTAAGCCCCTTTAATAAAACCGACTCTATCTCTCCTTCTTCCGCCTTAAAAATCAAAGAAAATTGCCCGTCTTTATTAGTATATAGCTCTACTGACTTCATATCAGGGTCAACTATCCAGTATTCCTTAACCCCAGTTCTTTCATAAACCCTGAATTTTTCCCTTAAATCATACCGTGCAGTGGATGGGGAAAGGATCTCTATTACAAGATCAGGAGCACCATAAATGCCGTCTTCCTGTATAATATCTTGTCTCTCCTTTGAAATAAAGATAATATCAGGTTGATAGGCATTCTCCCGACCAAGATAAACATCAATAGGTGAATAAAGTGTCATACCTAATTGTTTTGTAAATTCTCTAATTTTTTCAAAAATATTTGCAGATATTAGCTGGTGTCTTGGATTCGGTGCGGGCGTCATGACAAGCTCTCCTTCTATAAGCTGATAGGGTGCTCCCTCTGGCAGTATCTTATAATAGTCAATTGTGAGCCTCTTGTCTTTAACTAATGACATGGTTACTCCATGACTTATTATAGCATATTATATACGCCGTAAGCGGAAACAGTCGATATGGAAACTTACTTTCAAAATGGGCTGATATTTTCAAGAGCAGATTTACATCTTATAAAGAGGGATCTATGATATGGGACGTGGGACTTCCTAACAAATGGAATGAGGGCCACTATAGTTGGGATACTGCACATGGAAATCGTTGGTCTTATGCAGTAATCGAGTTATATAAGTCAAAAGTTTCTTTCACTCTTCCTTATGTAACAGGATTAGCTAATCTTTTGACAAAGGTAATATGGGACCAATCCATCGACAGCCCTCAATTTACAAACTATATCGATGGAACTAATACAGATTTCCAGAATAGAGGTCCATATGCTAATGGGCTTATCTAAATGGGATGGGTTAATCTTGGAGAATTTGACCCTAAGGTGCAGGAAGTTTGCAGTGCTGTGTTGGATGCTATACTGGCTGGCAAGAGTAACCCCTCTCTTAATTATAATGCGTCTATATTTGGTCGGATAGAATTGGCGGGGCATCTGGCAAAGAATCTTGTTTTAAGCTCGAGTAAACTTCCGACAGACACTATACCACCCTCATCGCCTTCTAATTTAACCGCCAAAGCCGATTCCTCCACCAAAGTATCTCTCTCCTGGACCGCCTCAACTGACAATATTGGCGTAGCAGGATATAAAATCTATCGAAATGGAGTTCAGGTTTCCACAACGTCAGGCACAAGTCATAAAGATAGTGGGCTGCTACCATCGACGGTTTATACATATACTGTAAAGGCCTATGATGCGGCAGGAAACATCTCGCAACCCTCAAATTCGATTTCAACCAAAACCAACTCAAATAAGATATTTGGCAGATAAGATTTAAAATTTCTTTATTAACAAAAAAATAAAAATGAGAGAGACAAGAAACATAGAAGCTATAATAAAAAGGGGCAGGTATTTAAAATATCCCCTTAAATATGTATTACGTCTTGATATTTTTATTTTTTTACTCCGAGTAACAAAGGCTTTCTGAGGCTTTGAGATTCTGGTATACCCTGATTCGGTATTGAATCTTTCTTTTTTAATACTCCCTGACCTCCTGATCTCCTCATAGGCCTCGTTTATCCTTTTCGCCTTTTCCTCATAAACCTTACTTCCTGGATATCTATCAGGATGAAAGATGGTTATGAGTTGACGCCATCTTTTTGTAATGGTAGATTTATCCTCGTTTCCCCTAAGACCTAAGGAGAGGCACGGGTCATTATTCTTATTAAAAAGTAAGGAATCAATTATCGCCTCTGCTGATGTCCTTACCTTGCTAACTGGTATTTCAGCCATAAGGGCTAATTTAACAACACTCTTTTGATTCTCTATTAACTCAAGAAGGGCATCATAATTATCAATAGCCATATCATAAATCACGTTAGGATCATCAGATAATCTGAACTTATTAATCAGCTTTGCAAGATGGAGCAGATCAGGTCTTACTGAATGATTCATTTAAGTATAATCTATGATTTATCAGAGTAATAGCCTTTAAGATAAGATGAATAATAATAAGAATAATATCCGAACTTCAGATCACTCTCCTTAACACCATTCAGTATCACTCCTAATAACTTGGCATTAACGCTATCAAGAAGCCTTCGCGACTCTAATAGCGCAGTCCGTG
>JBKBUA010000126.1:2355-5240 GCA_046290845.1 Thermodesulfovibrionales bacterium | reverse complement strand
GTTATTTGATAATAACATAACCTCGGGATATATTGTTATCTCCTGCCCCTTATCATTTCTTTTAATGAAGACGGGCAGGATGGGTGAGCCCGTTTTCCTGGCAATAAGGACAGGCATCTTTGTTGTCCAGGCAGGTCTACCGAGAAAATCAACAATGATCCCCTCCTCGGGAAGCACGGCCTGATCAATGAGTATACCAACAGAACCATTTTTTCTAAGGGTTTTTATTATCTCCTTCAATGCACCCTTTTTGTATATAACTGTGTTACCGTATCTTGATCTTAACCTCTCGATCAGGTTATTCAGAAATGGATTATTGAGTCTCCTGGCAACAACCGAGACAGGGGTAAGCTTCAATGATGTTGCGAGGGCAAGTAATTCCCAGTTACCACAGTGACCTGTAATAAAAATTATTCCCCTCCCTTTATTCTTTGCCTTCTCGATATTTTCCAACCCCTTAAAACTGATATTATCGAGTATCCCTTTCCCCCTCCCAAAGTAGATCTTGACTATCTCTATTACTGACTGCCCCAACTCCTCAAAGTTCTTCCTTACTATCTCCTCAGGTGTTCCTGTAATAACGCCTGAAGAACAGGCCCTTCGAACATTCTCGATGGCTATCTCCCTTCGCCGTCTCCAGAAATAATATAACATCAGCCCCAGGACTTTCCCCGTTCTTAAAGGCAAAAGGGCAAAAGGCAACGTTATTGCGATAATAATTAATAATTCCGCAGCCCATAATAACCTCTTCATTTAGTATCGTTATTTTCAGTCTTTGCCTTCTTTTCCTCCTCTGCCTCTTTCTTCTCCTTCAGTGCCTCTGTTATCTCTGTAAGACGCTTCATCACGAGATAGTTTACAGTACCTTCAGGATAAGTTCCATCTTCTTTTAATTCTCCTGCTGGCATTCCTGTCAGTATCTCGAGACCCTCCTCAACAACATCGATGGGATAGATAGAAAACCTTCCTTCCTTAACAGCCTCGACAACGTCCTTCTTCAGCATCAGGTTCTTAACATTCTTTCTCGGTATTATGACGCCCTGGCTACCGTCAAGTCCCCTGAGTCTACAGAGTTCAAAGAATCCTTCTATCTTTTCATTTACTCCACCAATGGGCTGAACAAGTCCATTCTGGTCCATCGAACCCGTAACAGCTATAGTCTGTTTAAGGGGAACTCCTGATATACTGCTTATCAGTGCATAAAACTCTGCACAGGTGGCGCTGTCACCCTCTACCATCTCGTAGAGTTGCTCAAAGGTTATAGAGGCAGAAAGACTGATGGGTTTTTTTACAGCATATTTACTGCCTAAATAATTGGTAAGTATAAGGATTGCCTTCTCATGGATCCTTCCGCTCATCTTCGTCTCACGCTCTATATTCACAACCCCAGCCTTGCCTGTATAAGTCCTGGCCGTTATCCTCGAAGGCTTTCCAAAGCTATAATCACCCAAGTCAAGGACTGCGAGGCCGTTGACCTGCCCAACCTTTTCTCCTGATGTATCAACGATAAGTGTTCCCTCGGCCATCAATTCCTGTAATCTTTCCTCAATCCTGTTAGAGCGATATATCTTCTCATTCAATGCCTTTTCCACATGCTCAGCCGTAACGATTTCATGACCTGCCCTTCTCGCCCAGTATGTGGACTCTCTCACAAGATCAGCTATCTCGCTGAATCTGGATGATAGTTTATCCTGATGTTCAGCAAGCCTGGAGCCAAATTCAACTATCTTTGCAACACCTGACCTATCAAAGGGAAGAAGATTCTCTTCCTTACCCAGGGCAGCTATGAAAAGGGCGTATTTCTTGATATTTTCTTCTGTCCTTTTCATCCTGCTATCGAAATCTGCCTTTACCTTAAAGAGCTCCCTGTACTCTTCGTCGAGATTATAAAGGAGGTAATAAAGATAGGGGCTACCGATAAGTATCACCTTAACATCGAGGGGTACAGCCTCGGGCTTCAGGGTAGTGGTAGATATTAGCCTGTACTGCTCCCAGACATCCTCGATCTTTATCTCTTTATTTCTTATTGCCCTTTTCAGGGCATCGTAGGCAAAGATATTTCTCAGGAGGTCGAGGGCATCGATAACTATATAGCCACCATTTGCCCTGTGCAGGGAACCTGCCTTAATCATCGAAAAGTCTGTTACAGCAATGCCGTATTGAAACTTGTGTTCTATCCTGCCAAAGAGATTGTAGTATGTTGGGTTACTCTCGAATATGCAGGGCGCTCCCTTACAGTCCTTGTTATTTACAAGGACATTCACGGTATATCTCGTGAAGGTCGGCTCTGCCTTTGGCAACTTCATAAATGGCAAGGGAGGGGGCTGTTCCTCTGTGGTCTTAAAGTCGTCGAGATGTTCGAGGATGTCTTCCTTTACATTATCCAGGTAACTCACGATCCTGTTATTTTCACTGTATTTCTTTTTCAGGTCGTCAATCAGATGGCCTACAGATGAAAGGGCTGCCTCCCTTTCAAGCCTCGAGAGGAGATCCTTTAATAATTTCTCACCTTCCCTTACTGCCCTCGCCACGTCATCAAGCCTCTCCTGAAGGGCCTTACCGATCTCCTCTATCCTCTTCCTCGTATTAACATCGAGGGATTCGAATTCTTCCTCTGTAAGGGGCTCACCTGTCTTTTTTACAGGGACTATGAGGAGACCGCTTACTGTTTTCCTTATGGAAAAGCCCTTTGATTGTGCCTCATCTTCAAGACTCGAGAATAGGTCCCTCTGTTTTTTCTGGAACTCCTCAATCAATCTACTTCTCTGTTTTTCGTATTCCTTTGATTCAAAGACCTTTGGAATCTCTACCCTTAGAGTCTTTATAAGTTCATCCATATCCTTCTGAAAGGTGGTAGCCATACCTGCCTGAAGGGATATTGCCAT
>JBKBUA010000126.1:0-2255 GCA_046290845.1 Thermodesulfovibrionales bacterium | reverse complement strand
ACCCTTAGAGTCTTTATAAGTTCATCCATATCCTTCTGAAAGGTGGTAGCCATACCTGCCTGAAGGGATATTGCCATTGGCGTGTCAGGGTCCTTGAAATTATAAACATAACACCAATCAGAAGGTACAGGCTTTGTTAGTGACTGTCTTTCAAGAACTGCTTTAATAGTTGACATCCTGCCTGTGCCATTTTCTCCGAGAAGAAAGATGTTGAATCCTGAACTATCCAGGTTCAGACCAAAATCTATGGCGCTCAGTGCCCTCTCCTGACCAATCGTTCCTTCGAGGGGAGGAAGTTCGCGTGTAGTCTCGAAGGTAAGAAGTCTTTCATCACAACATTTGTAAAGATCGTCAGGACCTAATACCCTTGCCATATCCACCTCCAATATCAAATCGCATTATACCCCGCTTATGGCGGGGTTGAGGCATGTCAGCCTCCGAAATTATGCAACATTAGGTAAATTATGTACAATCCCGGAACAGAATAACAGATACCGAATCCTGAATCCAGCATCCCTTTTCCTCATGCCCTCGGATGATATTCCTTATATACCTTTCTGAGTCTATCTGTAGTAACCTTTGTATATATCTGGGTCGTTGATATATCAGAATGTCCAAGCATCTTCTGCACAGACCTGAGGTCAGCACCACCCTCGAGCAGATGCGTTGCAAAGCTATGCCTCAGTGTATGAGGAGAGAGGTCAAGTCCTATCTGCTTTCCGTAAACCTTTAGCGCCTGCCATAACCTCTGCCTTGTCATGGCCTTTCCCCTCGATGTGGTAAAGAGGAAATCGGAGACACTGCTTTTAGGAAGTTGACTTCTATAATTCCTCATATATTCCCTTATCCTCTCCAGGGTTCTTCTGCTGACAGGCACTACCCTCTCCTTTGACCCTTTCCCGATCACCCTTAAAAAGCCACCTTCAAGATTTATGTCCTGTGTTCTGAGATTTATCAGTTCACTCACACGGAGTCCTGATGAATACAAAAGTTCTATCATGACAGAATTCCTGAAATTAAGAACCGTGGCTTTATTTTTCTTTGCCTCCTTTAATCTATTGCTGACATCAATCACCTTCCTTACTTCATTGATAGTGAGTGCCTTTGGAATTCTATCCCATCTTTTTGGTGTCTGAAGGTTTTCTGAGGGGTCTTCGTTGATAATCCTCTCGAGAAGGAGGTATTTGCAGAGACCCCTTATGGACGATATAAACCTGCATATACTGGAGATCGAATAATCTTCTCTCAATTTATCAATGAATTCTACAATATCCTGCTTTGAAAACCTGCCGATGTCCTTTGATCTCTCTGAAAGGAAGTCCTCAAAAACCCTCAGGTCCCTCCGATAAGAAATGATTGTATTCATTGCAAGGCCTTTCTCAACAGAGAGATGAGTCAAGAAATCCTTAAGAATGCCCATTGACGAACTCCTCTATGCCTGTTGATTCCCTGAGCATTGAATACAGGCGTTCGGCAATCATGAAAAGATTGACCGTATCTTCTCTATTATATGTGATGAGCAGATCGCGTGCCTCTCTGCTCCCTCTTTTTGCAAATTCCCATAGTCTGACAGCATCGTAACCATTCATCCCTTGAACTGACGAATCCCTCGCCACACCAAGCTCAATCTCTAACCTCTTCAAGCCTCCCCTGAATCCAAGCTTTCTCGCAGCGAAACATAGATCAAAATGGGGAATTTCAAACCTAACCTCGGGGAATAGTCTCTGAAGAAACGGTATATCAAAGGATGAGCCATAGTAGGTTATGAGATACTTGTATGATGAAAGTTCTCTTTTAAGATTTTCTGCCGATAGATTCTCACCTGCTATCAGATATCGCCAGTCATAACCATCATATAGACCTACGAGTGTAACGTACCCACCCCTGTCAGGAAGGAAACCATTCGTCTCGATGTCGAGACAGAGGGCCTCACCCTTAAAGACGTCATAAAGCCTCCAGTGCTCCCTTCTTTTTATTGTCCTTGCAAAGTAAGGAGAATTTCTTATCTCCAGTTCTCTGGCGGCTGTTATGAGAATGTTATCAAAAATTGCCTTCCTGTCAGAATTAATAAGATCAATGTTTTCCTTCTCGATAAAGTCTCTCCATGTAAGAATACCCTGCCTCCAGAGTCTTCTCTCGAGTCTTTCACCAATGCCATTGAGAATGCAAAAGGTATTCTTAATCATCATCCTATTATACAACAGGGACTGTCTCACAGGCTACTGGAAAACTCTGTTTTGAGGTATTGCTGGCAT
>JBKBUA010000125.1:0-5243 GCA_046290845.1 Thermodesulfovibrionales bacterium | reverse complement strand
TTTTAGGGAGGAGAGATGTCAATAGTATATGATGAGGTCTGGATAACAACGATGAGGGAGATAGAGATATGTCGTTATTCTCTCAAGAAGTATGAGGCCTTTCTCAAAAAGATGGAAGGAAAATATAGTATTACAACAGAAGAGTTTCTAAGGAAATATAAAGAGGGGTCCTTTCCAGAAAACAGGGTATCTGTCCGGGATTTCAAAAAATGGTATGATATACACCTGGCCAGGGAAAAATGTAGCCTTCGTAAGAAAGAACTCGAGAGCTTTCTTGAGAGATAAAGGATGCCAAAGAGAAAAGATATAAACAAGATACTTATCATAGGCTCAGGGCCTATCATAATAGGTCAGGCCTGCGAGTTTGACTATTCTGGGACACAGGCCTGTAAGGCCTTGAGGGAAGAAGGGTATACGGTCATTCTTGTCAATTCAAACCCTGCAACAATAATGACGGACCCTGAGACGGCTGACGCTGTTTATATTGAACCACTCACTTCTGAGGTCCTTGAACTCATCATAGAGAAGGAACGGCCTGATGCAATACTACCGACCATGGGTGGCCAGACAGCCCTTAATCTTGCGGTTGAACTATCTGAGAAGGGTATCCTCGAAAAATACGATATTGAATTAATAGGGGCAAAATTAAAGGCAATAAAGAAGTCAGAAGATAGGGAATTGTTCAAGGATGCTATTAAAAAGATAGGCCTTGAGACACCTAAAAGTGCCTATATCGGAAGCATAAAGGAAGGACTATCAGCGATAGATGAAATAGGTTTTCCCGTGATACTCAGACCATCTTTTACTTTAGGAGGTACAGGCGGCGGCATTGCCTATAACATGGAAGAATACACGAATCTCCTCGAAAGGGGATTAAAACTGAGTCCTGTCCATCAGATACTCGTTGAAGAATCTGTTATAGGATGGAAGGAATATGAACTTGAGGTTATGAGGGATCATAAGGATAATGTTGTAATCATATGCTCTATAGAAAATCTTGACCCCATGGGTATTCATACAGGAGATTCTATAACAGTTGCACCTGCCCAGACCCTGACAGATAAGGAGTACCAGAGGATGAGGGATGCCTCAATAGCAATTATAAGGGAGATCGGTGTTGATACAGGGGGGTCAAATATCCAGTTTGCTGTTAACCCCCGAGATGGCAGGATGGTTGTTATAGAGATGAATCCGAGGGTTTCGAGGAGCTCTGCCCTTGCAAGTAAGGCAACGGGCTTTCCAATTGCAAAGATAGCGGCAAAACTGGCCGTAGGACTCACCCTTGATGAGATTAGAAACGATATAACAAAGGAGACACCTGCATCCTTTGAACCGACTATAGACTATGTTGTGACAAAGATACCTCGCTTTGCCTTCGAGAAGTTTCCAGAGGCAGATCCAACGCTCACAACCCAGATGAAGTCTGTTGGCGAGGTGATGTCAATCGGAAGGACCTTTAAAGAATCATTACAAAAGGCCCTTCGAAGTCTCGAGATAGGAAGCTATGGTTTCGAGGAACAAAAGGTCAAGCCGGAGGAGATCAAGGCAAGATTGAAGAATCCAAATGCTGAAAGGATATGGTATGTTGCACAAGCCCTTAGGCAGGGAATGTCTGTGGAAGAGGTTCATGAATTAACCTCGATAGACCCCTGGTTTTTGAACAATATAAGACAGATTGTAGAGATGGAAGAGAGGCTAAAGGCTGAAGGCTTAATAACGGCTGAAACCCTGAACAAAGCTAAGGAATATGGTTTTTCTGACAGGAGGATAGCTGAACTTACAGGTAAGAGGGAACAGGAAATAAGGGAGTTAAGAAATACCTATGGCATAAAGCCTGTCTATAAACTCGTCGATACCTGTGCTGCCGAGTTTGAGGCCTATACACCATATCTTTACTCAACATATGAAAAACCGTACTTTATTCATTCGGCCTTAAGCCCTAAAATAGAAAGTGAGGCAAATCCAACTAATCGCAAGAAGGTTGTCATCCTCGGCTCAGGACCAAACAGGATAGGCCAGGGCATAGAGTTTGACTACTGCTGTGTCCATGCAGTATTTGCCCTCAAGGAACTCGGTTACGAGACTATAATGGTGAATTGCAATCCCGAGACAGTTAGCACTGACTACGATACAGCCGATAGGCTCTATTTTGAACCCCTCACTATTGAGGATGTCCTTAATATAATAGAGATTGAAAAGCCTGAAGGCGTGATTGTTCAGTTTGGAGGACAGACGCCTTTAAAATTAGCTGTTCCATTAGAAAGGTCAGGGGTGAAGATACTCGGAACGTCACCGGACTCAATAGATAGGGCAGAAGACAGGAAGAGATTTAAAGAACTGCTTCACAAACTTAGCCTCAGACAACCAGAGAGCGATACAGCCAAATCTCCTGAAGAGGCCATAGAGATCGCAAAGAGGATAGGCTATCCTGTTATGGTAAGACCCTCTTATGTCCTCGGAGGAAGGGCAATGGAGATTGTCTATGATGAGGACTCACTTGTCGATTATATGAGAAGGGCGGTAATGGCTTCACCTGAACATCCTGTTCTGGTTGACAAATATCTCATGGATGCCATTGAGGTTGATGTTGATGCAATCTCTGATGGTGAGGATGTTGTTATAGGTGGAGTGATGGAACATATCGAGGAGGCAGGTATCCATTCCGGTGACTCGGCCTGTTCTCTGCCACCTTATTCACTCAGGGAAGATATAGTAGAGGAGATAAAACGCCAGACAAAGTCACTGGCAAGGGAGCTTAATGTCATAGGATTGATGAATGTCCAGTTTGCGGTAAAAAGAACAGAAGACAGACAGGATGATTATGAAATATACATCCTTGAGGTCAATCCGAGGGCATCGAGGACGATTCCCTATGTGAGTAAGGCGATAGGAGTTCCTCTTGCCAAGCTTGCTGCAAAGGTAATGGTTGGCAGGAGATTAAAGGACCTTGGTTTTATGAAAGAGGTCAGTATTAGACATGTTGCTGTCAAGGAGGCTGTGTTCCCCTTTGACAGATTCCATGGTGTTGACACCATCCTCGGACCCGAGATGAAATCTACAGGTGAGGTAATGGGCATTGATGAGGATTTTGGTCTTGCCTATGCAAAGGCACAGGAATCGTGCAATAATAAGATCCCTTTATCAGGAAGGATCTTTGTTAGTGTAAGGGATCAGGATAAACCAGGGGTTTGTCAGATTGTGAGGAAATTCCTTGATCTCGGCTTTGATGTTATAGCAACGAGGGGAACGGCTGAATATCTGAGGGGCAAAGGCATAAATGTTGAAGTGGTCAATAAGGTCACTGAGGGCAGGCCCCATATCGTTGATCTTATAAAAAACAGGGAGATAAGTTTTGTTATTAATACCGTTAGTGGAACTCAGGCTCAGAGAGACTCATTCTCGATAAGGCAGAGCGCTTTACAGTACAGGATACCATTTACAACTACCCTTTCAGGTGCTAACGCTGTTGTTAAGGCGGCAGAGAGACTCATCAAGGGAAAGGTTACGATAAAATCAATAATCGATTATCATAAAGGCTGAATCCCGCCATGGCGGGACTAAAGAAGAGGAGGTATTTATGTCAGTTAAAAGGATAGGTGTAATAACAAGTGGTGGTGACTGCGGGGGGCTTAATGCAGTTATTAAAGGCGTGGCACGGGAGGCTTATGCACATGCAATCGAATCTGTTGTTATTCCTAACGGATACGCTGGACTTTATAACCTTATAGACTTTGAGCAAGTTGTGTTGCTTGATGCAGCCAGGGTTAGTAAGATAGAGGCCTCTTTGGCAGGTTCAGAGGCAGGACATTCGAGGGTAAAGATAAGCAAGATAAAGGACCCTGATACATATAACAGGATCAAGGCTGGGCTCAAGAAATTCGGGATTGATGCCCTGATTATCAGCGGCGGTGATGATACAGGAAGCGTAGTTGTTGACCTTGCTCAGCAGGGGATACCATGCATTCATGTACCAAAGACCATGGACCTTGACCTTCAGCCCTACAGTGTCGGAGGAGATTCCGCTATAAACAGGATAGCTGTTATTACGAGGGATGTGAAGACGACCGGTCTGAGCCATAACAGGATTCTTGTTATTGAGGTCTTTGGTAGATATGTGGGACACACTGCCCTGAGAGGAGGGATCGGTGCTGAGGCTGACTGCATTCTCATACCCGAAATCCCTGTCGACTTTGATATTGTTTATGAACATATGAAGGCAACCTATTTCGGCAGAGTCCTGAGAAGTGATGTAAAGGCAGGGACTTATATAATAGTTGTTGCAGAGGGGATGAAGACCGCCAGCGGAGAATTATTGTATGACGAATCAGCAGGTGTTGATGCCTTTGGTCATAAGAAGCTTGCCGGGGCGGGTAAATATGTGAGGCAGCAACTTGAAAAGAGGCTCAAGAATGACCCAGAGGTGAAGGACCTTATGAAAAAGGCTGGTATGTTTGCTCCTGGTGTCTACGAGATACCTGAGGTTAGGGAGGTTATCCCCGGACATCTTGTTAGATCAGGACATTCATCTGCCTTTGATGTTAACTTTGGTTACAGGGCAGGTGCTGCTGCAGTGCTTCTCCTCCTCGAAGGGAAGACAGGCGTCACTGTGGTGAATGTGGAGGGCAATAATATCTCTTATATGCCCACATCAGAAGCAATTAAACAGAGGCCTGTTGACCTGAGGGAGATAGCCCTCTTTGAAAGCCTTGGTATATGCTTCGGAAGAAGGCCTGAGAAATATGATTGTAAGTTTGTCGAGGTTAAAGGAGAGATACAGAGACATCTGTAATAATGGGTGAATGGGTGAATAGGTGAATAGGTGAATGGGTGAATGGGTGAATGGGTGAAATGGGTGAGTGGGTGAATGGGTGAGGACAATGTAGGGGCAATTCATGAATTGCCCTTACTCCATTCACGCATCACTCATCACTATAAAATCACGCATTACGCATTACGGATCACGGGTAAAATGATAAGCCCGCAAGAGACCCGAAAAGTTCGAGACCTTTCAGATGTTCTTCTCCCAGATCATACGATATCTGTCTCCAGTATGATACTATCTCTTTCTTTGATAGTATCCCTTGAAGATAGTTTCCTGTTGCGAGTTGTTCAAAGCTGGTAAGTGCCTTCGCCTTTGCTTTATCGAGAGAGCTTTTGAATGCCTGTATCTGTTGACTCTTTTCTGTCAAGGAATCCTTTCTCACTATCCAGAGGGCAAACACAAAGGGTAGCCCTGTATTTTT
>JBKBUA010000124.1:3055-5247 GCA_046290845.1 Thermodesulfovibrionales bacterium | reverse complement strand
AACATATCCCTCAAGTCCTGCTTCCCTGTCAATTAGTGGTAATGTTTCCCTCCTCTGGCTCATAGGTCTCTGGCCCAATACCTCACCTGTTATTACAAAATCTGCCCCTAACATATTCATCATCTCCGCCGCCTCTCTAAGCATGAGGATCCTGCAGTCAATACAGGGGTTCATGTTCTTGCCATGGCCGTATTTGGGATTTTTTACGATCTCAATGAACTTATCAGCAAGGTGACAGAGTTTTACAGGAAAACCGAACTGTTCTGCTGCCTTAAAAGGGTTTTTTGAACAGGAAGACCTATCAGATATATCACAACCAAAATGGGTTAGAAATGTTATAGCAGTGACATCAACGCCCTGCCTCATCATCACTAAGATGGCGAGGGTGCTATCAAGACCGCCTGAGAATAATGCCAAGGCCTTTGTCATAACTTTATACCTTAAGGATTCTTATATAATCTTAAAGACTGCCTTAGTTTATCAGGTGTTACAGCAGCAGTCCCCACTTCACCAACCACGATTCCAGCAGCATGATTGGCGATTAAGGCTGATTCCTCGAGTGTTGCCCCTGCTGCGTGAGCAAGGGTAAAGGTTGCAATCACGGTATCTCCTGCTCCTGTTACATCATAGACATGTCTCGCTACAGTTGGTATGTGGGTTATCCTGTCATCAGCAAAGAGACTCATACCCTCCTCACCTCGTGTAATCAATACAGCCTTACAGGATAGTTTTTTTTGAAGCGTCTTTCCTGCCCTTATAAGGGAATTCTCATCAACAATCTCGATACCAGAACCATGGGATGCCTCAGAAAGATTTGGCGTGATTATGGATACACCATGGTAAAGATGAAAGTGCCCCACCTTTGGGTCAACAGCGACAAACTTTTTAAAAGGCCTTGTTATCCTTAGCAATTCACTCACTAATGACCTTGATATAACGCCCTTCTTATAATCAGATAGAATTACTGCATCATAATCCCTTAATGAAGCCCTCAGATAATCGATAATGCCACTAAGGACCTTGCCTGATATGGTTGTTCTGTCTTCCTTATCAAATCTCACTACCTGCTGATTATGGGCAATAACCCTTGTTTTTATGGTTGTCGGTCGAGAATCCTCAAAAAGGGCTAACTCAATCTTTCTCTCCCTCAATAGGTCTGTAACAACCTCTCCTGCCCTGTCCTTACCAACCACCCCTGCAACAGTGGCATTCCCTCCTAAGGAGACAATGTTATTAGCCACATTTGCAGCACCTCCTAATAGAAAGCTATCATCCGTTACCTCAACGATTGGTACAGGAGCCTCGGGAGAGATCCTGTTAACTTTTCCCCAGATATATCTGTCGAGGATAATGTCTCCTATTACAAGGATATGTTTACCTCTGAAGAACTTCAATATGCTGTGGAGTTTCATCTATTAAAAATAACATAGTTTAAGGCTGTATGTCACCATAGCCTGTTGGCAGGTTGCTCTGTTATAATAGTTTGAAAGAAAGGAGGAACAACAAATGAAAGTGAAGATTATGTCAGTTTTTATTGTCTTATTTGTCCTCAGCGCCTGTGGTGGTAAAAAGGAAGTAAAGCAGGTCTCGATGGAGTCAAAGATTGCACAGGAGGCTATAGCAGTTATAGAATCTATCAAAGAACTTTATATTAGGAAAAACTTCCCTCCTGTTGCTGAGAAAGCGAGCCAGGAGGCCTATAAGGAGATAATAGACTCTATTAAATACTTCGATTCGGTAGAACTTAACTTTACACCGAGGTTTGTTGAGATAGAACAATCAAAGGTTTACCTCAATATTGCCTGGAAAGGCACCTGGTCAGCAGGTAACGAGACCTTCAGGGAACGTGGGATGGCGGTGTTCCTTCTCGAGGGAAAGCCTTTGAGATTAAGCAAGATACTTCGAGGTAACCCTTTCAAATATCCCGAATAGAAGTTAATGACAGGTGCTACAGGAACTACTGCTACAGGAACTACAGCCTGAACTTCCTCCCCCTTTGTTTTCTACGCCCCTCATACCAAAAGTTGAAAATCTCTTTTTAACAGATTCAGAGTTACATTTCGGGCATCTTACAACTGTGCTTCCAAAGACGAGTTTTTCAAAATTCTCGCCACAGTCGTTACACCTGTATTCAAAGATTGGCATACTACCTCCTCGGGACCTTTTCCCAGTCTTTAAGAAATCTCTCTATA
>JBKBUA010000124.1:0-2956 GCA_046290845.1 Thermodesulfovibrionales bacterium | reverse complement strand
ATATGGGCGCCCATCTTTGCTGCCTCCACAACATGCAGGGGATTCCTTATGCTCGCCACTATGACCTCTGTATTGAACATATAATTATCATATATCTCGATTATATCTGAGACGATATTCATGCCCAGATGGCTTATGTCATCAATCCTTCCCACAAAGGGGCTCACATAGGTTGCCCCTGCCTTTGCTGCCAGAAGGGCCTGACTTGGTGAGAATACAAGGGTGACATTCGTCTTTATCCCTGCAGTCGATAGTTTTTTTACTGCCTTAAGCCCCTCCTCTGTCATTGGTATCTTAATAACGATATTTGGATGAATCCTGGATAATGTTTCGGCCTCTTTTATCATCTCCTCAGCCTTGAGGCTCACGGCCTCGGCACTGACAGGGCCGTTTACTATCTCGCAGATCTCCCTGAGGAGTTCAAAGGGCTCTCTATTTTCCTTTGATATGAGTGAGGGGTTTGTTGTCACCCCATCTATCACCCCTGCATCCCAGGCCCTTCTGATCTCAGATACATTGGCAGTGTCAATGAAAAATTTCATAGGACCTCCGAAGTTCGATGAATAACTAATTATAGCCTATTTTCTATAGATAATTAAATACTCCTGTAAGACCGAGGATTGCAAGGGGCGGAAGAGATAATTTTGACAATACATAGAAACTTATAGGAGGTCTTTAAATTGTTCGTCTGTAAGACCCGCATCTTTAATAACTGCTTTGAGTGTATAGGGATTAAGCCTTTTATGATTCGGGATAGTTATGCGATGAATTCCGTCAGACATGCCGATATGTTTACTCTGGGTTATAATCCTAAATCCGACTTTGCTGAATGCTCTGACCGCTCTTTCAGCAGAGACATCTGTAAAGAGCATATCAGACGGAAACCTCTACTTCATAGACTGTGGCGTCTTTTGTCTCTTCGGAGATCATGCGGAGGTATGTTTCAATGGCGTCTTTTATGTTTTCAATAGCTTCTTCTAATGTGTCGCCTTGGCTGTGGCAGCCGGGAAACACGGGACAATGCGCGTCATATCCATATTCGCTCTTATTAATAACAATTGGGTATTTCATCAGGCTATTCTCCTTTCTTTGGAATTACTAATTGAAATTTATCACACAGCCGTTTTTTTGTCAAACTTATATAATGACATTTTCTAATAGTTCCCTTTCTACTTCTGGAGGAAATACGATACTCCGTAAGATTGACTGTAGGATTATAAAGTCTACCTCCAATGTTCATAGCCCATAGTTCGTAGCTATCAGCCATGAGCTAATTGCATGAAGAGTTACTAATTTTCTGCTGGTAGATTTGGGTTATTTAAAATCATCTCGATTACCTCTATTATATGATAGATAGGTGTATCATCTATTTCCCTGCTTAACTGTAAGATACAGCCTGGACATGATGTAACGAGTGCCTCCGCTCCTGTCTTTCTGAAAGACGCAACCCTTTTTTGAAGCAAGACCCTCGAAAGCTCTCTATAACCGAGGCTGAACAGCCCTGCAAAACCACAGCAACCACTCTCGTCCATCTCTATAATCCTTAGGCCTGCCCTGTTCAATAATTCCCTCGGTTCCTTCATGATGCCCATGGAATTAATGTGATGGCATGGGTCATGATATGAAACGGTCTCTAAATCTGGTTCCTTAAGTTCAATATCTCCCAATCTATCTAAAAGAAATTTGGAGACATCCTGTGCGTTATCTATTACCTCTCCAATCAGGTCTTCATACTGATATCTTATTGACAGGAGGCAGGTCGGGCAGAGTGTCAAAATAGCCTCGACATTCAGTTTCCCAAAGATAGAGAGGTTTCTTTTCGCCATTCTAACGGCATCTTTATGAAGACCAAGTTCCCTGAAGGGGGCACCGCAACACACCTCACCCTTTGGCAGTATAACCTCATAGCCCATCCTTAGAAGTACATTTATTAGGGAGAGCCCTAAATGCGGAAATATATAATTTGTGCTGCAACCAACGAATATTGCCACACGTCCTTTTTTAGTATCAGGTCTTAACACCTGATGTTCATCCTTCAAAGGTGCACGGGGGATATTTAATCTAAAAGGGATAATGCCTTTCCTGTAGAGGTAGGGATAAAGGGTGTCCTGGCATAATCTTGAAAGTCTGAAGGCAAATTGGGGGTATCTACTCATAAGTCTCAGCAACCATCTGAGACCTCTTCTTTTTTGGTCAGATGCAACGAGAAGTCGCCTTCCCTCGTAGATAATAGAGGTGACATCTATGCTTAAAGGACACTGGACTTTACAGGCCTCGCAGAGAAGACAACTGTAAATGTCATCGCTAAGACGAGCAGAGGGTTTTAAACGAGATTCAATGAGATTCTTTATAAGTATGACCCTTCCCCTTGCCGAGACTGCCTCTGAAAGCCCCTCCAGATACGTGGGACAAAAGGCCTTGCAGTTTCCGCAGCGAACACACTTCATCGTCTCTTCTATGATGGTCTTCATCTCTTTGAAGATATTTTAAATCACCCGAGGGCTTTGCAAAAAGACCCTTTAACTAATTTTATAGAAATGGTGAAGAACTGAAGCGGTGAAGCTATGCTCTCTATTTGTTCAGAACTCTTATTTCTTTGCTTTAAGCATGGGCTAAGCACTTTCCTTGCTAAAGGCCATCTCTTCAAGCCTCTTCAGTTTCGAGGTCTCTCCAAAAAATAAAAATAGGGACAACGACCATTTTATTGACAAAGCATAAAGGATGCCACTATTAACACATCCCGAGGATAGCCAGAGCAGTTGCAGTCGGATTCCCACATCATATCACTCAGCAGGGCAACTATCGTCGGAGAGTCTTTGAAAAAGATGACGATTCCCTCCAGTATCTGGAATGGCTGCAGATGTATAGTAAAAAATATGCTTTAAGGATATGGGGCTACTGCCTCATGAGCAATCATGTGCACTTCATAGCCGTACCTATGGAAGGCGATTCCCTT
>JBKBUA010000123.1:2563-5249 GCA_046290845.1 Thermodesulfovibrionales bacterium | reverse complement strand
GCGCTCAATCTATCAATGGGATTCAGTATATAATCCTATATCTATTTCGAAGAGATTTTATTTTGAGGAAATACGTATCATTGAGATTCTCTACGCTCAATCAAAAAGGTTTATGGTATATTTACAGGTGTCTTTTTATGGTATAAAGAGAAAAGTGATACATTATGGCTGGCTTATAGTGCTTTCAGGCACCTTGTGTATCTTTGCCTGCCTTGGTCTCGGTCGATTCACGATAGGTATGATTTTGCCATCAATAGCCACCTCTCTCGGACTTACTTACTCCCAGATGGGTCTTATCAGCACAGCAAACTTTATTGGTTATCTTATCTCTGTTTTTGTCTCGGGCAGATAGCAGGGCCTGCAATAGCTGGACTTCTTGCAGAAGGTTCTGAAACCTTTTCGAGCAGCTTCCTTATGGCCTCTATACTGGCAGCGGTTGCTGCATTAGCAGGGAGTAGTCTCAAGACAGTAACAGAAAAAGTACATTAAACTAACAAACTCTCTCTGACAAAGGATTCGAGATCCAGCAACTTTTTGTAGAGCCTCTCGAACTCTCTCAGATTAAGTGATTGTTGCCCATCAGATAATGCCTGTTCAGGTTCAGGATGAACCTCTATCATAACCCCATCAGCGCCTACTACAATCGATGCCAAGGCCATAGGTGAGACGAGGGATCTTTTACCCGTGGCATGACTTGGGTCAAAGATGACCGGTAAATGTGAGAGGGACTTTGTAAGTGGAATTACCGATAGGTCTGATGTATTTCTTGTCAGTCTCTCAAAGGTTCTTATACCCCTCTCGCATAGGATTACATCATGATTTCCCTCAAGTAAAATATACTCGGCAGAGGCAAGCCATTCCTCTATCGTGGCAGAAAGCCCCCTTTTAAGGATAACAGGCCTCTTTGATCTGCCTACCTCTTTCAGCAGATCAAAGTTCTGCATATTCCTTGCTCCTATCTGGAGTATATCAACAGCCTCTGATACCTTACTAACGTGTTCAGGACTCATTACCTCTGTAACCGTTATAAGCCCTGTCTCCCTTTTTACATCAGAGAGAAGCTTTAATCCCTCGTCTCCTAATCCCTGAAAACTATGAGGACTCGTTCTCGGCTTGTAAGCTCCTCCTCTTAATACATTTATGCCGAGTTTTTTTAACAGTCTTGCTACCTTGAATATCTGCCCCTTGCTTTCTACCGCACACGGACCTGCTATTATGAGGAATGGGGATTTTCCACCGACTGAGATATCGCTGTTTAATCTCACAACCGTATCGGAGGGATGGAAATCTCTGCTTACAAGCTTATAAGGCTTTGTCACGTGTATGATCTCCAGGATACCTTTGAGATTTCTGAGGGGTGTATCATCAACCCATCCCTGATTGCCAATCACTCCAATGGCTGTTCTTTCAGAGCCAGGAATAGCAACAGGCTTAAGCCCCAAGGATATGATAGTCTCTTTAACCTTTTCTATATCCCTTAGGGTTGCACCTTGATGCATAACGATGAGCATAATCTATGATAACATAATCAATTTCCAGATTCCCGATTCCCGCTTGTATCGTGCATCATGTATCGTGTATCATGTATCAGGAAAGGTTTTGTGATATGGAGATAATCTTTTTAGTTATAGGTTTGGTGATAGGCGGTGCGGTGGTATGGTTTATAGCAATGGCACGTCTAAAAGGAAGATTTTCTCAACAGCTTTCTCAGGTCCAAACCGATTATTTGAGACAGATTGCAGAGGTCGAGGGAAGGGCAAAGGGTGCAGAGGCGGTTGTAAATGAGTTAAGGCAACAGGTTCAACAAAGAGAATCAGATATCAACCAGATAAGAACCGAGCTTGACAGGGAGAGACAGCAAAGGGTTGAAACTGTAACGAGGCTCGGGGAGGCTCAAAAAAATCTCGAGGAGCAGAAGGCCATGATCGAGTTAATGAAGGCAGAGTTAACAGATACCTTCAGGGCCCATGCATCTGCAGCCTTAAAGAGCAGTAATGAGGATTTTCTGAAACTTGCCTCGGAACACCTCGGTAAGATCCTTGCTGAGACGAAGGGTAAGCTCGGTGAGCACAAGGAGGCGCTGGATGGTACTATAAGGCCCCTTCAGGAGATGCTAAAGAGGTATGAAGAGCAGATTCAGTTAATAGAGAAACAGAGACATGAGAGTTTTGGCAGTCTTGCCCAGCAGATTCGCACCCTCTCATCCATGCAGGAGCAACTGCAAAAGGAGACGAGCAATCTCGTGACCGTCCTCAGAAGGCCAAAAGTGAGTGGTTCATGGGGCGAGATAGGTCTTAGAAGGGTTGTTGAGCTTGCAGGAATGACAGCATATTGCGATTTTTATGAGCAGGAGTCTGTCTCTACTGACACAGGAAGACTAAGGCCTGATATGATTGTTCGCCTTCCAAATGGCAGGGAGATAGTTGTAGATGCTAAGGCGCCTGTTGACGCTTACCTTAATGCTGTTTCAGCCTCATCAGAAGAAGAAAGGAAAAAGGCGATAGCGAGCTATATTTCTCAGATCAGAAATCATATGGCCATGCTGAGTTCAAAGGCATACTGGGATCAGTTCAAACAGTCTCCCGAGATGGTTATTATGTATCTTCCCGGCGAATCTTTTTTCAGTGCTGCCCTGGAGCATGACCATAAATTGATTGAGGACGGAAGTACAAAAAGGGTTATAATA
>JBKBUA010000123.1:0-2466 GCA_046290845.1 Thermodesulfovibrionales bacterium | reverse complement strand
CCGGCGAATCTTTTTTCAGTGCTGCCCTGGAGCATGACCATAAATTGATTGAGGACGGAAGTACAAAAAGGGTTATAATATCGACACCAACAACATTTATAGCACTTCTCAAGGCAATAGCATATGGCTGGCAACAGGAGCAGATTACAAAGAGTGCACAGGAGATAAGCAACCTTGGTAAAGAATTGTACGAGAGATTTTCGATTGTCCTTGAGCATTTCTCAAAAACAGGGCTTGCGATAAGGAAGGCTGTTGAGTCATATAATGAGGGTGTGAGGTCAATGGAGTCGAGGCTTATTCCATCTATAAGAAGGTTTAAAGAGCTTGGGGTTTCGACTCAGAAGGATATAGTCTCTCCTCCTGAAATCAGCCAGAGCATAAAAAACATCGATCACCTTGCACTGGAATTTGGAAAAGACGAATAAAGTGGTGTAGAATTCAACTTACTCCAAAATTGACATATCTTAGGGCATGGAATTATAATTTTTAAATTGGAGATAGATTTTTTGGAAAGAGGTCTCAGACAATACAGTGATTATTACAAAGAGGCGCAATGTCCCTTCTGTAATACGCCCATTCAGATGCCATTAACAATCAAGACAGAGTTTGGGGAGATCATTGGTGGAAGTTGCGATTGCGGAGCCGTCTATACCTGTGACCTTACAGGTCATAACATGGGTGAGGCCCTTCTTGATGCCTTAGTTTATGCCTGCGATAACGACTGGAGCAGGTTTTTTAATATAGATTCTGATGATTACAGTGAGGCTGTTTTTAATTATGATATAAACACTCACAGGATCTGGAATATCAGGGATATAAGGAGAGATCAGGGTGGCAAGATAATTTTCATAAGGATAAAGAAAAGAAATTAATTTATTAGTTATTTTTATTTGACCATATCTGTGTTATTATATTAATGTTTTTAGGTCTTCAATTCTACGGGATATTCAGGGAAATATAAGGAAGGGGATTTTTCCCGTTATAGAATAAATCTAAAAGGAGGTTTCAAATGCCCAGTTTGGAGTTTCAGGGAAAACAGTATGAGGTTGACGATGATGGCTATTTAACAAATCTTGATGATTGGAATAAGGAACTCGCAGAGCACATAGCAAGTCTTGAGGGGATACAGCTTACAGAGGCACACTGGGAAGTTATTAATTTCCTCAGAGACTACTACCAGAAGTATCAGATTGCTCCTATGATCAAGATTCTCGTAAAAGAGATCGGTAAGGTCATGGGTCCTGAAAAGGGAAACACAAAGTATCTCTATGAATTGTTCCCGGCTGGACCTGCAAAGCAGGCATGTAAGATCGCTGGCTTACCGAAACCAACAGGTTGCGTGTAATTGTCTTTGAGAGGTAACGAGTTTATCTTCCCGTAACGAGGGAAGGCGTGTAACCTGAGAAAGTATAGAACAGGGCGTTAAGTTCTAACTTTAAATAACGTTAAACCTTTCAGATGTTGAAACGAGGGGGGTCTAATCGGATTATATGTCGTTACGTGAGATTCTTTTTGCAAAAAGATCGAACATAATAAGACAATGGTTCGATGAGATCCTTTCCTCATACCCTTCTGATACGGTAAATTTCCTTAAATCACAAAAGGACCCTTTCAGCAATCCTGTCGGAAATACTATAAGACAGGGGATAGAAGATCTCTTTAACGAATTGATAGGCGATAGTCCTATCATTGAGTTATCTCCCATAATGGATAACATAATAAGGATTAGGGCTGTTCAGGATTTTACCCCTTCTCAAGCAGTTTTTTTCATATTCGGCTTAAAGGATATCCTGAGGAGTGAACTCAAAGAGGAGTTAAAGAATGGCTATTCTCAGGAATATATGGATTTCGAAAAGAGGATAGACAATCTTGCCCTTCTGTCTTTTGATCTCTTTATTCAGTGCCGAGAAAAGATATACGAGCTTAAGGCAAAGGAGGTAAAGGATATGACCTTTAAGTTACTTGAAAGAGCAAAGATAATTTGTGGAGTTCAGGAATAACCTTTAGGGAAAGAGGGTGATAAAATGGGTGCAATGTTTGCTTTCTTGGTAGTTGCAGTCCTTATTGTCGTAGCCTTTATTGGTGTTAAGATGGCGGGGCTTGCTTATCTCTTCGGGGTTGTCATTCCCTATCTCGCCTTTCTGGTCTTTACTATCGGGATGATATACAGGGTGATAAAATGGTCTAAGTCTCCAGTTCCATTTCGCATCCCAACAACAGGGGGACAACAGAAGACGCTTCCATGGATAAAGCCGAGCAAACTCGATAATCCTTCAACAGGGGCAGGTGTTATAGGAAGGATGTTACTCGAGATATTTCTTTTCCGCTCGCTCTTCAGAAACACAAGGACAGAGCTTCATCCAGGACCGAGACTTGCCCATAAATGGGAGAAGTGGTTGTGGCTTGCTGGTCTTGCCTTCCATTGGTCCTTTTTCATAGTCCTGCTCAGACATCTTAGATTCTTTA
>JBKBUA010000122.1:1279-5313 GCA_046290845.1 Thermodesulfovibrionales bacterium | reverse complement strand
ATAGCTCATGAGTATCCTGAAGATTATTAAAGAGCGTAGGAGTGTAAGGGATTTTGAGAAGAGGGATATATCTGATGAGGTCATTGATAAACTTATTGAGGCTCTCATATGGGCGCCAAGTGCTGGAAATCTCCAGGCGAGAAAGTTTTACTTTGTCAGGGATATTATGATAAAGAAGGAACTTGCCTCGGCTGCTCTCAATCAGCGATTTATTGCTGAGGCCCCTCTCGTTGTCGTCGGCTGCACTGACAGCAGGATATATTCGAGGTATGGTGATAGGGGTGTTAATCTTTATGCCATTCAAGATGTTGCCTGTAGCATAATGAATATGATGCTCCTTGCCTGGGAGAATGGTCTCGGCTCTGTCTGGGTAGGTGCCTTCAGGGAAGGTGAGGTGGCAGAGGTTCTTGATCTACCTAATAACCTGAGACCTGTAGCTATAGTTCCAGTTGGTTATCCCTCCCGTATCCCATTACCTCCACCAAGGGTATCAAAGAAAGAGGCGATTGAATTTAGATGACAATGGAAGGAGAAAAAATATGGAAGAGAAATTCAAAAGATGGTTTGTAAGTGAAAAGGATCTCGAAGGGCTTGACAGCTATAAGGCAAGAGACATCATATAGCTTTAATTTGCATCATTATGGACGGGTTTATCAGCTTGCCAGTTTGATGGATTGCTGTTATACTTAACTATGATGAAGAAAAGATTGCTCGCCCTATTCCTGATTTTCCTTCTGTTTTTACAGGCAAGTCCCGTACTATCTGAAGATGGGATTATTAGCGATTTGAGAAAGGCACAGGAGTTGTTACAAGAGGAGAAGTATGGGCAAGCCCTTTCTATTCTTAAAGAGTTAGATAAAAAGGATAACCTGGTTCATGATGTGGTTCTTCTTTATATTGCCCTTGCCGAAAAAGGGCTTAAGGAATTTGAGGGATCGAATAATACAGTAAAGAGGTTGGTAAAGGAATACCCTGATTCACCTTTATTGAAAAGAGCAAGGTCTATAGAGGCAAGGAATAATGTCTCGTTACTCGACAGCGAGATAATAGCCGAGGCGACTCAAGGACATGAGTCTTCTCTGATGGAGTATTTAAGATCATGTCCTGACGATCATGAGGTTTCTCTTCTTTTTGCAGGTTATTTGAAGAAAAAAGGAGAAATAAAAAGGGCGAAAGAACTTTTTTTGAGGGTCTATAAGGGAAACTCTCGGTTCTCTGAGGATGCCCTCTTGGAACTCGATCCATCCGATATCACAGCAGAGGTATTAACAGAGAAGGCTTCAAACTATATAAGGGAGATGGAATATAAAAGGGCGGAAGGTGTTTTGAAAAGGGCCCTTTCCATGAAGGATGGCACCATGCCCCTGGATGAGATAAGAAAAAAACTCGGTTACACTCTCTTCATGCAGAAAAGATATGCTGAGGCAACAGAAGAGTATCTTAAGGCAGGTGATACCTTCAATGCGGCACGTTCATATTTCAGAAAAGGAGATATTGAAGGGTTTAATAGACTATTGTCAATACTGGTGAGCATGAAGGACAAGAGGGCAGGCTCTCTTAAGATTGCCCTTGCATCAAAGCAAAGGAGAGAAGGAAACATTGAGGAGGCCCTGAGATTGTTTGAGGAGGTAAAGAGGGATTATCCCCAATTAACAGAAGATGCCTCCTGGGGGATTGCATGGACCTATTATCGCAGTGGCAGGTACAGTGATGCCCATAGGGTATTGACGGAATTAAATGCTAAATACCCCTCAAGCAAATACAGTTACTGGTTTAGAAGGGCGGAGGAGCAGAAAAAGGTCAGATCAGAAGACCCCCGCACTCCTTCGCAATCAGGACCCAAGACCTCTGCAACAACTCCTGATTGTTGCTTTGAATTTTACGATGCACTCGAATATATAAGTTCAGATAAGGACTTTGAGGGTCTCAAGGTGTCTTACGATAAGTTTGTCCTTGATCGCCCCAACACCAGAAACTCTGACTCCACCGCCGAGTTATATAGATTCAATACCCTCGTATCTCTCGGCTTCATTAAGGAGGCAATAACAGAGGTCACAAAAAAGGTAAAAGATTCTAAAAGGATCGATATAGTTGTTGCAGCCGGTTTTAGCCTGCAGAAGATTGGCTCATATAAAAACTCAATCAGCTTGGCCTCATCGATTAAAACGGAGTTAAGTGCCGATGACTATAGGGACCTCATGTATCCCCTCGCCTTCTGGCCTGTTGTTGAGTCTGCCTCAAAGAGGTTTGATCTTGACCCTTTCCTTGTTCTCTCTATAATCAGAGAGGAAAGTAGATTTGAGCCCGAGGCCCGATCACCTGCTGGAGCTCTCGGCCTCATGCAGTTAATGCCAGGCACAGCCAGCAGGATTATTAAAAAGGCATCCCTTGAAACAAATCAATATAAAGACCTTAAGGACATTAAGACAAATATCGGCATAGGAGCCTTTTATCTAAAAGAACTCCTCAAGGAATTTCAATCAATGACCTTAGCCATTGCAGCTTATAACGCCGGGGAAGAAAGGGTAAGAGATTGGGTGGCAAGGGGGAATTACAGGTCTGCTGATGAGTTTATTGAGGACATTCCCTATGATGAAACAAGAAATTATGTAAAAAGGGTATTAACAACATATCTCAACTACCTGACCTTTACAAAAAAACATCGGTAAACATTATAAATGAATGCTATGCCTATGCTATACTAATAAAGATCAATTGTATCAGGAAATATAGGAATGGAAAACCTCTTTGATTTCGATCGAGATGGCAGCGCACTATTCTATGAAAAGGAGGGAAGGAAATTGGAGAGATTGAGAAGCCTCGATGAAAAGATAGCCGACGCAATAAACAGGGTAAGAACCCTTAAAGAGGAAAAACAGGCCCTCGAAAGAAGGGTTCGGGAGCTCGAGATGCTACTGAATGAAAAGAACGAGGAAATAGAAAAATTGAAATCTGAAAAGGTTTCGGTAAAGGGGCAGATTGAGGATCTGCTCAAGGAAATAGAATCTGTAGAAATAGTTTGAGATGGGGACAAAATCTGTAGAGGTTTGCATACTCGGTCAGAGATACTCTATTAAGGGTGACGCACCTGAGGAACATATCAGACGGCTCGCTGATTATGTCAA
The DNA here is from genome assembly GCA_046290845.1 of Thermodesulfovibrionales bacterium. Lineage (GTDB taxonomy): Bacteria > Nitrospirota > Thermodesulfovibrionia > Thermodesulfovibrionales > UBA9159 > JBBIPQ01. Next base: position 2,188 of record JBKBUA010000122.1, on the reverse strand, counting down.
TGAAAAAATCAGGGAGATATATGAAAAGTCTCCAGGGATAACACCGCTTAAGGCTTCTATACTTGCTGCTATAACAATAGCTGATGAGCTTCATAAGCTAAGGGAAGAACAACTGGAAATTACCAAAAGCATAGAAGAGAAGGCAGTAGCTCTTACAAGGTTATTTGATTAACCAAATAATGCAGACATTGCTCAAAAATTTATTTAAAATGGCTTTATTTGGTGAAGTGGCGAAGAGGTCAATAGGTGAAGAGGTGAATCGGTCTATTCACCCATTCACCCATTTACCGATTACCAATTCACCTATTCACCCTAAGGTAACGAAAAATAAATTTTTTCGAAATCCCGCCGCTTGGCGAGACATTATTTTGAATGCTTTTTTGATTGCATTCTTAGGATTAAGGAGATAAGAGAGATGGCATACATAATTGCCCTTGCAGGAAAGGGCGGGACTGGCAAAACCAGCATAGCAGCCCTTACTATAAGATACCTTATTGAGCAAAGACGCGGGCCTGTCCTCGCTGTAGATGCTGACAGTAATTCTTGCCTTAACGAGGCCCTGGGTGTTGAGGTTCATGCAACGATTGGTTCATTGAGAGAGGAGTCTCTTCAGGTTGTAAGAAGTGGTGCCGACAGGCCTGGAGGGATGAGTATGGAGCAACTTTTCGATTATCAGGTCCAGCAATCTCTGATTGAATCAGAAGGTTTCGACCTACTCGTTATGGGTAGACCAGAGGGGCCTGGTTGTTACTGTGCTGCAAATAACATAATCAGAAAATATACAGACAAACTCTCAGAGACATACCCTTATGTGGTTATTGACAATGAGGCTGGAATGGAACATCTATCGCGTCGTACAACCCACAGGGTAAATCTGCTCCTTATAGTGAGTGATTCGACAGTAAAGGG
>JBKBUA010000122.1:0-1180 GCA_046290845.1 Thermodesulfovibrionales bacterium | reverse complement strand
TGGAATGGAACATCTATCGCGTCGTACAACCCACAGGGTAAATCTGCTCCTTATAGTGAGTGATTCGACAGTAAAGGGTGTTCAGACAGCGAGAAGAATTAATCATCTCGTTGATGAGTTGAATCTCGATATCGAAAAAAGGAGATTGATTATAAACAGGGTTTCAGGTAATAACGGGGAACGGCTTACAAACCTTGCTTCCGAATATGGATTAACCGTGGCGGGCACAATTCCACAGGATGACATGATCTTTGAATATGACCTTAAGGGGATACCCCTCTTCAAATTGCCAGAGGACTCATCAGCCCTGAGAGGTCTCTATACGATACTCGATAGACTCGACATTCCTTGATTCATGTCCAATTGTTCGGCAAGCTCACATGGCAGTTTTACCAGGCAATAACAATGACTGTTAGAATTACCCGGTGCTCAAAACGGTCTTTATCATCTCAGATATTTCAGCAATATTGAATGGTTTATTAATAAATCCGTTTATTCCCCTGTCTCTTAATATCTCGTTTAGTGTTTCACTCACTCCATAACCTGTTGCTATTAATACCTTTACATCAGGGTTTATCTCTCTGAGCTTTATAAGGGTCTCTTCACCACCCATAACAGGCATGATAAGGTCGAGAATGACAAGGTCGATTGTATCCCTGTTTGATAGATAAAAGTCTATTGCCTCCCTTCCGTTCGATGCCTCTATTGTGTTGTAACCAAGACCTGAAAGGGCATCACTCAGGAGATTCCTTGTTGCCTCCTCATCATCAACTATGAGTATTGTGCCTGTCCCTGTAATAGGAGTTCTTATCTCCTCCATTTTCTCTTCCGTCTTTATCTCAGAGGCAGGAAGGTATATTGTGAAAATAGAGCCTTTCCCTGGCTCACTATCAACCGTTATAAAACCGTTATGATTCTTTACAACACCATAAACCATCGCAAGACCCATTCCTGTCCCCTTACCTATCCCCTTGGTAGTAAAGAAGGGTTCAAAGATATGTTTCTTAACCTCCTCATCCATACCCGTTCCTGTATCAGTAACCCTAATCACAGCATACCTTCCAGGTCTTGCCCAGGAAAAGGGTAACTCTCCCTCCAAAACATCCTTATTATAGGTCTCGATAGTCAAAATGCCTCCATTAGGCATCGCATCCCTCGCATTTACGCAGAGATTCAGAAT
>JBKBUA010000121.1:2560-5385 GCA_046290845.1 Thermodesulfovibrionales bacterium | reverse complement strand
CGAGATAGAGGCAATAAAAAGACATACCTTGGTTGGTGAGGAAATCTGTAAGCCTCTGGTCTCAATGAGAGATATCCTCCCTGTCATAAGGAATCATCACGAAAGGTGGGATGGAAAAGGCTTTCCTGATGGGCTAAAAGGGGATAGGATACCAATCAATGCACGTATTTTATCGATAATCGATTCCTTCGACGCCATGGTCTCCAGAAGACCTTACAGAGAGGGGATGTCCATTAATAAGGCTGTCTCTATATTCATGGAAGAAAGAGATTATGGTCAGTGGGACCCAAAACTTGTGGATTACTTCCTCTCCATGACGGAGGAAATGGGAGAGAAAAGGATAAAGGAATGGTTAAACTTGCAATAGCGGGTGGAAACATTACAGGAAGCACACTACTTTCGATATTCAGAGAAGACCTCGACACAGAGATAGTAGGACTTTTTGAAAAGGACCAGAACACTCCTGGCGCTGTCCTTGCCAACAAATGGAAGATCCCTCTTTTTGATGATATGAGGAATCTTATAGAGTCGACCAGGCCTGAGATAATCGTAAATGTCACGACCAATAGAAAATTAAGCGAGACAGTAAGGGTGCTGTATCCTGATGTAGAGGTTATAGATATCTCAGGTGCCCGATTTATATGGAGATCCCTCGAAAAAAAGAAAAAGGTGATGATTGAATTATCACGGACAGTAGAGGATGAAAAAAAGGTCATATCAACCTTAGATTCGATCTTCATGGCTGACAGGATGGAGTTGTTCCTTGACAATATCCTTAGCGCCGCTTTAGAGATAACAGACTCTGCGGCTGGAAGTATTGCCTTAAAGGAAGATAACATGATGACCCTTTATGTCTCACGCGGTCTCAGCAATAGATTTACAGAGAAAAAGAGATGGGAGATTCTATCAGGTGGACTAACAGATCTAATACTGAAAAAAAAGGAATTAATAGCTATCAGTGACCTCTCAGAGGTTCATTATACAAATAATCCACTTTTCATATCAGAAGGTATCAGGTCGATATTAGCCTGCCCTATATTAGCAAACAGTCATGTTAAAGGTATTATCTATCTCAATGATTTCAAACCACGGCAGTATTCTGAGAGGCAGAAAAGGATGATGAGGCTCCTTTCAATGGCTACAGGCCTTGCTATAGAAAGGATAGAACTATTAAAAAGACTCTCAAACAAGGAGTCAGAGTTTCAAGAGTTGAACAGGGAATTCGATAGAAGGGTCAAGGAAAGGACAGAGGAACTAAATAAGATAAACAGGGAACTCGAAAGGTCGAGTCAGCACAAGAATATATTCATAGCTAACATGAGCCATGAACTCAGAACGCCCCTTAATTCAATCTTAGGTTTTTCAAATGTCCTCCTCGACAAGACCTTTGGAGAACTTACTGAAACACAGGAAAGGTATGTCAGGAACATAAATTCCTCGGGTAGGTATCTCCTCGATTTAATAAATAATATCCTCGATATTGCAAAGATCGAGGCGGGGAAATATGACATGAGCTATGAAGAGTTCCCCCTCGAGTCAGCCATTGGTGATGTCCTTAACACCATGAGAGCAATTGCGGAAAAGAAGAATTTAAAGGTTGAGATAAATATCGATAGAGATGTGGGCTCAATAGTGGCTGATAAGGTTAAGATAAAGCAGATATTCTATAACCTTCTTTCAAATGCCATTAAGTTTACCCCTGAGGGAGGAAGGATAGGGATAAAGGCATCGAGGGCAGCGATAAAGAAGGGCGAAAATCTTGAAGAGGTAATTAAGTGTTCTGTCTGGGACACTGGCATAGGTATCAGTAATGAAGATAAGGAAAGGATCTTTGACGAATTTGTCCAGGCTGACTCTGCCTTCTCGAGAAGGTATGGTGGCACAGGCCTCGGACTTGCCCTCACAAAGAGGCTCGTAGAGCTTCACGGTGGCAGCATTATGGTTGAAAGTGTCCTCGGTGGCGGTAGCACCTTCACTTTCTCTATACCCTGTGTTTCAGGGAGAAAAATAAAGGTACCTGTTGAGGAGGTAGAGGCAGTCAGGCTGAACTTCCCATGGATGGATGAAAAGGCTCCTTTAATACTTATTGTTGAGGATGAGCCGGCAAGCTCTGAATTAATGACTATTCACCTCAGTCAGGCAGGTTACAGGGTAGCCCATGCCTTTGATGGAGAGGAGGCTATTGAGAAGGCGAGAAACCTTAGACCCTTTGCTATACTACTCGATATTATGTTACCAAAAAAGGATGGCTGGGAGGTCTTACAGGAACTCAAGACAGATGAGATAACCTCACAGATCCCTGTGCTTATTCACTCTATTGTTGATAACAAGGACCTTGCCTTTGCCCTCGGCGCCACTGATTACCTTTTGAAGCCCCTCGATAAAACAGCCCTTCTCGAAAAACTTCAAGGACTGAGTGTGCTGAAGGCAAAAAAGACACCCGTAACAATCCTTATAATAGAAGCTAATGGCAGTCTCGATTGTCTAAAGGAAACCCTGGGACCTCAGGAATTTCTCATATATTCTGCCAAAGAAGGTAAGAGAGGTATAGAACTGGCTGCAGCATTGAGACCTGATATTATACTCCTCGATTTCGAACTCCCTGATATGCTCGGATTTGAGGCCATCAAGGAACTGAAAGCTCATCCCTCAACCATGAATATCCCTGTCTTTATCCTCACCGAAAAGGATATCTCTGTTGAGGACAGGATGAACCTAATGGGAAAGATAGAAAGGATTATCAAAAAACATCGTTTTGACATGGGAGAACTGATAGACCATATAATGGAGATTGAGGTCCTATATCCGGGAAGGGCAGGCCTTAT
>JBKBUA010000121.1:0-2463 GCA_046290845.1 Thermodesulfovibrionales bacterium | reverse complement strand
GGGCGGGGATAGAGTCGAGATATACTCAAAGGAGATGGAAGAAGAGGAGGAAACAGCAGAGGTCTGAAGATTGCCAGCGCCACCAGAAAGAAATATCATCTATGACATCTTTTCGAGTCCCCTCGGATTACTTTATATCATCTTTTCAGACAAGGCCCTTGCCGGGATAATCTTTAGCAATGAGGTTGAGAAGTTACCATCGAGCATTCCCCTTCCTGTAAAAAGAATCAAAAAAGGCAGGATCCCCGAAAACTTCAGACAGCAACTTATAGATTACTTTGAGGGCAAATTAAGGGAATTCAAACAAGAGGTAATATTATTAAGTGGCACCGATTTCGAGAAATCTGTATGGCTCACCTTGAGAGAGATACCTTACGGAGAGACAAGAACTTATAAGTGGGTTGCAGAAAGGGTTGGAAAGCCATTGGCAGTAAGGGCGGTTGGAAGGGCCTTGAGCAAAAATCCGATCCCGATAGTGCTGCCATGCCACAGGGTCATCGAGTCTGACGGTTCAATAGGTGGTTATTCCTCTGGGATTGAGAAGAAAAGAAGGCTTCTTAATCTCGAGTACTTTAATACAATCAAAGGATAGCCTTTATTTCCTCATTTCTGCCAGCATATGCATTATCTGGTCGAGCCTGGTATGAATCTGGTCTATCCTCGCATTAACTGCCTTGAAGTCGTCCTTATGTTCCTGTCTCATCTGATCTATCCTGCTATAAAGATTATCAATGCGAACGTTGGTGGCTTTTATATCCTCCTTAATCTCATTATGCAGCTTATCGATACGGACATTGGTGGCCTTTATATCCTCCTTAATCTCATTATGCAGCTTATCGATACGGACATTGGTGGCCTTTATATCCTCCTTAATCTCATTATGTAGCTTATCGATGCGGGCATTGGTAGCCCTTATATCCTCTTTAATCTCTGTTGTCCGTTCATCAACCACATCGTAGACCAACTCCAGGGTAACCTTTTTAACAAGATGCTTTACCGTCGCCTTCACATGCCTTCTCCATGTAAGATTTTTAGGTAAAGTTTAGCAAAAATTACTCAGAAAATCAAATAACTATGAGTAGCCTGTGATCAGTGAATGGCATTGCGATTACTGATAGATTGGTCAACGAGTAATGATAGAGACAATTGCAGCTATAAGCGAGCCAATAGAACTTGCCAGTGTGGCAAGGATAAAGAAAAAGAGCTTATCTATCCTTCCACCCATACGGCTGTCAAGCTCATTAATACGGTCAGTAAGCTTATCTATCCTCCCATTTATTCGACCATCAAGTTCAGTGATACTACCCGCGAGTTCAGTGATACTACCCGCGAGTTTGTCTATCCTTCCACCATGACGGCTATCAAGTTCAGTAATACGGTCAGTAAGCTTATCTATCCTCCCATTTATCCGACCATCAAGTTCAGTGATACTACCCGCGAGTTTATCTATCCTTCCACCATGACGGCTGTCAAGTTCATTAATACGGTCAGTAAGCTTATCTATCCTCCCATTTATTCGACCATCAAGTTCAGTGATACTACCCGCGAGTTTGTCTATCCTTCCACTGAGGCGGCTATCAAGTTCAGTAATACGGCCTTCAATTTTTTCTATCCTCCCACTAATGCGAGTATCAAGATCAGTTATCCTCTGTTCAAGATGAACCATACGTCCATCGAGATGGATAATCAGGTCCTTCAAATCCTGCCATGCCTTTGAATGCTCTTCGACCTTGCCTTCAAGATATGCAACCCTTTCTTCGAGTGTAGCAGGCATATAACCTCCAAATGTTTATGAAAATATCTTAGCAAAATTTATCCTGATTTGCAAACTACAAAACCCTGGCCATGTATAAAGAGATTCCTGTCTTTTTTGTTCGCTCAATATCAAGTGAAGATGTGTTGGCATAAGACAATAGGCTATTATTTCAACCAGGGGGTATAAAAAAAGGCGGCTCAGATCTGAGCCGCCTCTGAGATTTAGATTTTCAGCAATTAGAAGCTGAGCATTATACCGTGTCTGATTGCATAGGCATCATCAACGGACTTATTAGGATCGCCACCCTTCCAGAAGTCGCCTGCAAAGAGATAGCCACCTTCTACCCAGTAAGAGAGGTTTCTGTCGATCTTATAGACGATCTTCGGATCGAGCTCAAAACCGATCTCCTTGTCAACACCATTTGATGTCTTTGCGGCCCTTAAGAGGTAGGCATTAAGTGATGCGCTGATCTCCTTTGTGATATCTCCTGCTGCACCGAGCTTTATGTACCAGGTGTTGCAGAGACCACCATTGGCAATACCGCAGGCATTTGCAGTACGATACTCATACACATAGGTAAAATGAGGATCTGCACCGAGGCTTGTTACAAAGGACTTGATTTTATTATCGTTTGCATCATTGTCACCACTACCATAGGCAAACTCTGCTGTGAGCTTAATACCGCTCATCTTTGCATCTGCACCGAG
>JBKBUA010000120.1:0-5447 GCA_046290845.1 Thermodesulfovibrionales bacterium | reverse complement strand
TCAATGTCTATGGTATCAGGTAGATGAAGGCGATGCGGATATCCCGACATTCTTCTACTACATGGGGCTTGCAGCAAAGAAAGCCAATCCGCGGAAAAAGAAACCGTTGCCGCTGCTCACGCCTGAATATTTTGGTGGTATCCCTGTATTCACGAGGAGGTATTTTGATGAGCTTTTTAGTAGTTTAAACCGCTTGAAAGGTTCAAACCGTTCAAACGGTTTTTTTATCGTTTTTGACGATTATCAGGAAGTCCCTTCCGATTCGCAATTTCATGAAATGATCACCAATGGTCTTGAAGTTATACCTGAAGGGATAAGAGTCGTAATAATCAGTCGGACAGAGCCACCTCCTCATTTAATAAAATACAGGGCTAACAATAAAATGGACCTTATAGGCTGGCAGGACATTAAATTTACTATTGAAGAGACGGTTGAGCTTATTGGCAGGTCGGAACGACTGGATATGAACGCTCTTGCGAAATCGCTGCATGAAAAGACGGACGGATGGGCTGCTGGTTTGACGCTTATGCTCAACAGCGTTACAGAGCGGCAAAACAGGTTTTTGAACGGCTTGAGCAGTTTTAACGGTTTAAACGGCTCTAACGATCCATTACACCATTGCCGCACCGATGAAGTTTTCGACTATTTCGCCACAGAAGTATTCGACAAGAGTGGGGAGAAATTGCAGGAATTCCTTCTTAAGACATCTTTTTTGCCCCAGATGACAGCGGCAATGGCTGAAAATCTAACAGGGATGAACGACTCTCAATCAATTCTATCAAGTCTGACGAGCAGCAATTACTTTACTGATTGGAGACAGGGGACAGCACCTGTTTATCAATACCATTCACTGTTCAGGGAATTCCTGATTGCAAAGGCAAATAATATATTCAGCCGCGACGAAATATCCTCCACTCAACATCACGCGGCGGTTCTGCTTGAAGAAAGCGGGCAGTCTGAAGAGGCAATGGTTCTTTTCGCCGACGCAGGAGATTGGGAAAGGATCGCCGGATTAATACTTAGCAATGCCAATGCCTTTATAACAGAAGGCAGGAATAAGACTCTTGAAGGATGGCTTCGTAGGCTCCCTGCTGAAAAGCTTAAAAACAACCCTGCGCTTCTTTACTGGCTCGGTATGTGCAGGATGCCTTTTGAAACAGAGGAGAGCCGTAAGTATTTTGAAAAGTCTTTTGATGCATCTATCAGGCAGGGAGAGACTTCATGGGCACTGTTGTCATGGGCTGGCGCGGTGGAGACGATCTTCCTTGAGAGAGGCGATTTTTCGCGGATGGATAAATGGGCAGAAAGGCTTAACAGCATAATGAAAACAAAACGGTCTTTCCCGTCCACTGATATTGAAATCCAGGTAGTAAGAGGCATGATAGAGATAATCCTTTCCAGAATGCCCGACCATGCGGAAGCGAGAGCATGGCTCAAAAGGGCGATAAGATTAATTGAGGGCGATATCCCCATTGACGGAAAGATTGCAATAGCTTCTCCTCTCCATCTGTATTGCGCATACAGCGGCGACCATGCAACAGCATCCTTCATAGTCCATGCCCTTGAACCATTCATAAGCAATGCAAGGCCTTCACCGCTTTCAAAGATCAGGTGGCATCTGATTAAGGCAGTTAATGCAAACATTGTTACCGCCTCTTTCAGCGAATGCATGAGACATGTTGAAGAAGGCATAGAGCTTTCGAAGCAGACAGGCATTAATTTGCTTCAGATACCCCTTTACCAGACAGGGGCCTATGCATCATTGATTGAGAGGGATTTTGAAAGGTCAAAGCGGTTATTGCAGGAGATGCAGCCTCTGATAAAGCCACTCAGCTATTTTGATATCGGGAATTCGAGCTCCATCCGTCTCGATATTGACCTTTCGGAAGGGGAATATTTCAGCGCTATGAGGCACGCTGCCGAAACCCTGCGTATGGCATTAAAGACAGGCAGCCCCATCCCGATTTTTTTGACATACATCGGAATGGCTCAGGTATTTCTGGAGAAAGGGCAGATAAAAATGGCTTCAGTTCCCTTTACTCAGGCGAGACGCGTTTCAAAAGGGATAAAAAACTTCCAGTGGGAGTTTTTGTTGTTACTGACAGAGGCGTACAGAGAAATAATAAAGGGCAATGAAACGAAGGCTGTTGATTGTCTGCGAAGGGCAATGAAAACAGGCAGCCATCATTGTTATCTGAACTCAATTCACTGGAACCCGAAGATGATGTCCATTTTATGCGCAAAGGCCCTCGAGCACGGCATAGAGCAGGAATATGTAAAATATCTTATCCGCAGGCGTAATATACCCCCTCCGAAAAATTCCCCATTAAAGGGGGATTCCATTGACACCTGGCCGTACCCGATAAAGATTTACACCCTCGGCAGGTTTGAGATACTCAAAGAAGATGCTCCTGTGGCATTCTCAGGCAGGGTGCAGCAAAAACCCTTATCATTGCTCAAAGCGATAATAGCCTCTGGCGGCTGTGATGCGCCTATACAAAAACTTTCCGAAGACCTCTGGCCTAATGCTGATGGAGATAAGGCTGCGCAGTCCTTCAAATTCACCCTCCATGTCTTGAGAAAATTGCTCGGAGGCGAAGCATATATCCAGTTGAAAGAAGGCAGGCTGACCCTTAATCCTGATTATTGCATGGTTGATGTCTGGCAGTTGCAGAGCTTATTGAGCAGAATAGATTCTTCAGCAACTGACGCAGGCTTTGTGAAGCTTTGTGAACAGGCGATAAACCTCTATAGCGGGGATTTCCTTGCAGACGAGATGCATGGATGGGCAGCGTCCTTGAGGGAAAAGCTCAAACATAAACTCATACGGACCATTGGCCGCCTGTGTGATTATTACGAAAAATCGGGCGAATACGGCAGCGCGCTGAAAACCTGTCAAAAGGCTCTGGAGATTGACAACCTCCAGGAGGACTTTTACCGGAGACTAATGCTTTGTTATATAAAGCTCGGCAGGCGTGCGGATGCGCTTGCCACATACCAGAGATGCAAAAATATCTTGTCAGCAGCCTTGGGCATAGAGCCTTCAAGAAATACAGAGGAAATTTATAAAACAATCCGCAGCGTTAATTAATGCCTCTGTTTCCTCATCTTTTTTCTTCAGGATAATCTCTCCCTTTTTCGCCTAACCTTCCTCTAACCTCCTATGAGATAAGATGGCTTCGATGATAAGCAAGACATACATAGTCAACATCTACCGCAGTGAAGAAAATGAGCCTGACCTGATGGTTGGCACAATTGAGGATGTGGAAAAGGGCAGGAAAGATAAATTTACAGGCTTAAGTGAGTTGTGTGAAAGGATAAAGAAGTTGCATAGAAAAAGGGCAAAAGAAAAAAAGGAGGGACTATGAGAAGGAATAAGACGTTATCCATTGGTTTATGGGCAGTGATGGTGGCTTTGGTGTGGGCAGGGACGTTTGCGATGGCCTGGGCAGGGACAGGCGAAACGATCTCAGAGGAAAAGAAGAAAGAGGTATCGAAAAGCCTCAGGAACTTAAGCATCCCCTTTGTAGAGAACAAGGGTCAGTATGATGAGAAGGTCTCCTATGCGGCAAAGACCTTTGGAGGCACTCTCTTTGTAACAAAGGATGGAGGGCTTGTCTATAGCCTTCCAAAGGTAGAGAAGGAGAAAAAAGGGAATGCAGAGAAGGCAGGGGTGATTCACGAATCGCCCAGGGTTGAGGGTGGTGTGGTCATAAGAGAGAGGCTCATTGGCGCAGAGGTTAAAGGAATAGAGGGTGTTGATCAGGCAGAGACAAAGGTAAGTTATTTTAGAGGCAGTGATACAAAGAATTGGCAAAGTGGAGTTACAACCTACAACAAGGTCTCTCTTGGAGAGGCATACAAAGGCATAAATGTAGAGCTTAAGGCTGGTGGTTCAAATGTAGAGAAGCTCTTTTATGTCTCCCCTGGTGCAGACCCATCAGAGATAAAGATAGGGGCAGAGGGTGCAGAAGGCATAAGGTTGAACGATGCTGGAGAACTTGTGCTTGAGACCGCCTTAGGAGAGGTGAGGTTTACCAGACCTGTTGCCTATCAGGTGATAGATGGAAGGAGAATAGAGGTAGAGGCAGGCTACAGGGTAGAGAGAAAAGAGGGCAAGCTTGTTTATGCCTTTGATGTAGGAGATTATGACAGAACAAAGGAGCTCGTCATAGACCCCCTCCTTGCCTCCACCTTCCTTGGAGGAAGTGATTATGATTATGCCTATTCCATAGCCCTTGACAGCACAGGCAATGTATATGTCAGTGGTATTACATACTCTTCGGATTTCCCAACCACTTCTGGGGCTTATGATACATCTTACAATGGTGGGGATGTCTTTGTCTCAAAGCTCGATAGCGACCTCACACAGCTCCTTGCCTCCACCTTCCTTGGAGGAAGTAGTGATGATTATGCCTTTGCCATAGCCCTTGACAGCACAGGCAATGTATATGTGACTGGTATGACAGGGTCTTCGAATTTCCCAACCACTTCTGGGGCCTATGATGAATCTCACAATGGCAATTGGGATGTCTTTGTCTCAAAGCTCAGCAGTGACCTCACAACGCTTTCTGCCTCCACCTTCCTTGGAGGAAGTAGTGATGAGAGTGGCTATTCCATAGCCCTTGACAGCACAGGCAATGTATATGTGACTGGTATGACAGGGTCTTCGAATTTCCCAACCACTTCTGGGGCCTATGATACATCTCACAATGGTAGTAATGATGTCTTTGTCTCAAAGCTCGACAAAGACCTCACACAGCTCCTTGCCTCCACCTTCCTTGGAGGAAGTAGTGATGAGAGTGGCTATTCCATAGCCCTTGACAGCACAGGCAATGTATATGTCAGTGGTAATACATACTCTTCGGATTTCCCAACCACTTCTGGGGCCTATGATACATCTCACAATGGTGGTTCTGATGTCTTTGTCTCAAAGCTTACCGCCTACACCCTCACAGTCACAAAGGCAGGTACTGGCACAGGCACGGTGACAAGCGATCCAGCAGGAATTAATTGTGGAGCAGACTGCACAGAGCCTTACGATTACAACACAGTGGTAACCCTTACAGCTCAAGCAGACTCAGGCTCCACCTTTGCAGGCTGGAGTGGTGATTGCACAGACATAGGGAACAATCAGGCACAGGTAACAATGGATGCAAATAAGAGTTGCACAGCCACATTTAATCTATTTAATCTGTCTGGTCCTGATTTAACAGGTGAGTGGATAAGCATGACATCTTATCAGTATCGCTATTTTACCTGGCTGAGAGGAACATTGAGGGTAAGGAACATAGGGAATCAACCGACGTCAGGCAGATTTATGATTTCCTTTTATCTTTCTGACGATGGAATCAGCCTTGGAAATTTAATGAAAAGTACATACGTATGGGTGCCAATAAGTGCAGGTTCATACAGAGATGTAAGATTCTATTATCCTCGCAGGACCC
>JBKBUA010000119.1:0-5467 GCA_046290845.1 Thermodesulfovibrionales bacterium | reverse complement strand
ATTCTCAGGGAAGGCTCCTTTATACTACCTCTGACGAGAAGGGAGACCTTGCAGAGACTGATAAAGATACCACAAAGAAATGGGGCCTTTATCTGCAGGAATCCCTGAGACCCTCTGATAGATGGATAATAGACGTTGGTGTGAGATACGACCAGGTAATGTTTGATATAGATAGTGAGCAGTACATGAGATATAATTATGCTCAGGGTAGATATGTAGTCTCAAGAGAATCTATCTCCAGAGAGAAGACCTTTGACTATGTGAGTCCGAGGATCGGGGTTGTCTATAAATTGAGTAAGGTCTTTAATCTCTTTGGCAATATCTCAACAGGCTTTCAGACACCCCAGTCCTCTGAATTGAGTGTCAATGAGGACCTGAAGCCCTTAAAGACCATAAATTATGAGACAGGCATTAAGGCAAGGTTTGATGGTGGCCATAGCATTGACCTATCCCTGTTTTACATGACTGTGAAGGATGAGATAGTCCAGACCGTACTGCCAGGGAATATCTCCTCATACAGTAACGCTGGGGAGTCAGAGAGAAAGGGCATAGAATTGTCAGGAAAGGCCCAGGTACTGAAGGGATTTTTTATAGGTGCCTCTTATGCCTACAGCGACTTCAAGTTTAAGGAGTTTATGGAGCCTGTAAGGCAGGGGCAAACCTATGTCTATTATGACAGGAGTGGCAACAGATACCCCTATATCCCGATGCATCAATACAGTCTCTTTGCCTCTTATAAGCATGCTTCAGGGTTTAAATTCAAGATAGAGACGAATACATGGGGAAAATACTATGTGGATAACGCAAATTCAGAGACCTATGAGGGATATAAATTCCTTACAAACCTTCTCATAGGCTACGAGAGAAAGAATCTTGATATAAGCCTTGATGTCCAGAACCTCTTTGACAAAAGGTATGCAATGGAGGTAACGAAGGAGGTTGGTGGTAGCACCCAATATAGACCTGGTGCACCACTAACAATGATGGCAAGGATAACTTACAAGTTCTGATGAAGAAGATCATTAAGATATTATTTATCAACTTTTTCATAGTTTCTGCCTGGTGTGCTTACATAGGCAGTAGCGAAGGTGGGGGTATACCCCAAAAAACAGAGCACCTTTTCCTTTCAGAGAGACCGCCTTCTGGTCATAAAGGTCATGGAGGCAGAAAGGTTAGTGTTGAACATTCTGAACACAGGGCAGCTTTTTTTAGAAAATTCTATATTAACCTCCATGACCTCTCAGAAAATGCAATGGCCTTTGCATTAAGACCTGATGGCTCAATAATAGAGGCCCGATTGAACCACGATGAAGGTGTCTGGTCAGTAACCTTTGATACAAGGCCTATGGATGGCACAATGGACGGGATATTCAATCTCTATGTTATTGATAAAAGTATCGTAGATGATACGCTTCTCATAAGGGTTGCTAAACTGAGTGTAATCAATCACAGTTGCGGATGGGGCCATAAATTTAAATACGATAAAGAGAGATTAAGGCCAAAATATCTCGAGCAGGTACCTCTCGAGATAGTTGGATACAACCTCTGGGATAGGAATTTTCATTCAAGGACGGCTTCGGGCGATAGGTTTGCCTTTTCTGTATTACATTATGGCAGGCCTGTTAGTGCTGATATGAGGGTACTTACCCAGAGTGGATGGATGAAGTTCTTAAGGACTGGCAATGACGGGAACGGCTCATTTCAGATCATCAGGGATTATTATCCTGAAAGGTGGAGTGAATTTAATGCAAGGAAGAAGAGCGAATTTTTACTTATTGCTGAATATGAGACTGATGAGAAAGGACTTTTTGAGGGCAGACCCTACAACAGGATTAGATATATCTCCACCTTTTCATGGAAGGCTCAGACAAACAGGATAGAGTACACCTCCTATGTCTATGGTCTGTTGATAATGACGTTATTTTCCATCGTATCAGGTATAGTGGTATTTATTTACAGACAGAAAAGGTCTTCTGGGTGGAAATGATAAAAAGGATCAGAAGATTCATTAATAATTCTGACATAAACCGTTTAAGATCCTATTTCCAGGTGTTTGCCTTTACATTCCTCCTTTACGGAGGCTATCTTGCCATTGATATCAGTACAAACATGCCTACCTTTGCCTGTCCTTTTGTTGAAAACAGGGGTGGGACCTGTTATCTCTGGCCACTCCAGCACCAGATGAATATACCCCTAAGTCAGTTCTTTACTGGTAGAGGCATTGGTATCCTTACAGGCCTTGCCACCTTTGCCCTGCTTTTCATACTTTTCAATAAGGCATGGTGTGGTTTTATCTGTCCCCTCGGTACACTCCAGGACTGGTTTACAAGACTAAGGGAGAGAATAGGAATCAGATACAGCAGATATAGTGACAGTACCACCAAAAGTCTCAAGAAGGTCAAATATATACTTCTTGTACTCCTCATACTTCTTCCCTTCGGCATAGCCAATCTCGGACTTACGCAGGATCTATCCACTCCTTATTGCATGATCTGTCCATCAAGGTCAATCCTTCCAATCTTTTCTGGAGACTTCAGCCAGCTCGTTATTGACTTCAGCTCAGTTACAAGGGTAATCCTCACAGGTCTTGGGATGGCGGTGGCAGGTCTATTCTTTGTGGGTACCTTTGTGAAGGAGAGGTTCTTCTGCTTATTCTGTCCAATGAGTGCACTACACTATATCTTTTCGAAGGCAGCTATCCTGAAGCTTCTGAAGGATGGCTCTAAATGCACGAGATGTGGTAATTGTTACAGGGTCTGCGACGTGAGAATAAAAGAGATAGCTGATGATGTGATGAGCAGGAATATTGTAAAGGAAGACTGCATGATGTGCCTGAAATGTGTCGCAGCCTGTCCTGAGGAGAGATGCCTTGAGGTGAGGTTCGGGGGGATTCGAGTGTATGAATCAACTTCAGAGGGATTTTTTAGGAGAATGGGAAAGAAAGTACTATTGGGGAAGAGGGCAGAAGGATGAATAGGGGAATGGAGAGGAATGAAAGAGTTATTAAAAGTACCATCACCCATATTACCATGGAGGTAAAAGAAACGCTCAAGAAGCTCAGAGAGGATTTTCCAGAGAATCCAGAAGGGATGGGATATTTCTATGAACTCTTTGAAAAGGTCTATAGTGAGAGGAAACAGAGAAGGAACGTAAAGAGAATTATAGGTACTCTATGCATACAGGTTCCTGAAGAACTCATCTATGCCGCTGGTGCAATACCTCTCAGGCTCTGCAGTGGAAGCTATTCCTTTGAGCAGATAGGTTCCGAGATGATGCCTGCTAAGTCCTGTGGCCTTGTGAAGGCAACAGTTGGGATGCTAAGCCTCATTAATGACCTCTACAGTGATCCCCTTGATCTGATTGTTATTCCCACTACCTGCGACCAGAAGAAGAAGGCAGGCGAGATGCTTGAGGAGATGGGCCTTAAGGTCTATTTCTTAGAGATCCCCTCGAGGAAGGATACAGAGGCGGCTCGAACTTACTGGCAGGCCTCTGTATGGAGATTTTTAAATACATTAGGAGAGATAACAGGAAAAAGGTTCACAAAGAAGTCAATAGGTGATGCTATAAAGATCTACAACAGGGCAAGGGAAGAGTTCAGGATTTTTCAGGGGCTCAGGAAGGCCATGCCTTCTCCTATCTATGGGAAGGATGCAATACTTATTACGAATGCCTTCTTCTTTGATGAGATAGAAACCTGGATAGAGGCACTTACAAGGCTCAACAACGAGCTCAGTAAGAGGGTCTCAAGGGCGGTCCATGTATCGATGAAAAGGCCTGTAAGGATACTACTTACAGGTTCTCCGTCAATATTTCCCAATCTAAAACTCCCGTTAATCATCGAGCAGGCCGGCGGGGTTATTGTGGCTGATGATTTCTGCTCCTCTAATCGTCTCCTTCATGACGCTGTCGCCTTTGATGAAAAAGATCTCTATGATATGGTTCCTGCTATTGCAGACAGATATCTCAGGCCCTGTACCTGTCCCTTTATAACAGGGAATCATGATAGGAGGAGAAGAATCCTCAGCATGATAAGGGATTTTGATGTTGATGGCGTTGTCTATCAGGCCTTTTCAGGATGTCATCTTTTCGAAATGGAGCATAAGTCCATCGGGAAGGCCCTTGAGGAGGCAGGGATACCTATGCTATATATAGAGACCGATTACAGTCCTGAGGATACAGGACCGTTATCCACAAGGGTTGAGGCCTTTCTTGAATCTATCAGGAACAGCAAAAGGAAACTTAGATTATGAAATACTTTGCAGGCATTGACATAGGCTCAACCGCGATTAAAGTAGTCATCATAGATGAGGATGGAACAAAGGTTTCCCATCTTATTACGCCCACAGGAAGCCTTTTCTACAGGAATGCCCTCGATGCCCTCAATCGTCTCCTTGCAAGTAACAGGATAAAAAGGGAGGATCTGGCCTACATTGTTTCTACAGGTTATGGAAGGAAACTCTTCAAAGAGGCTGATGAATCAGTAAGTGAGATAACTGCAAATGCCATAGGAGCGAAGGCAGTGGCAGCTCAAAATGGCGATGTAAGGACGATTATAAACATCGGAGGCCAAGACTCAAAGGTCATATCCCTTGATGAAAATGGACATGTGAGGAACTTTGTAATGAATGATCGATGTGCGGCAGGCACCGGGAGGTTTCTGGAGATGGCATCAAGAAACCTCGAGATAGACCTTAATGAAATGGGTGAATATCATTTCAGGGCAGATGTCCCTTTATCCATTAACAGCACCTGTACGGTCTTTGCAGAGACTGAGATTATAAGCCTTCTTGCAAACGGTCACGGTCGGGAGGAGATCATAGCTGGTATTCATTACTCCATAGCGAGGAGGATAGCAAGGCTTGCAAAGGGGATCGGCATTGAGGATATGGTTTTCGTCGATGGTGGGCCTGCTTTGAATAGAGGACTTGTTGCAGCAATAGAGGACGAGTTGATGAGGAAAGTCATTGTACCAGAGATACCACAAATTACCACCGCCCTCGGCGCAGCGGTCATTGCCCGAGAGGCTTTCTGTGCAGAAGGAGAAAAAGTTCATGCATGATGCAGTAGGTCTATTTTTATTAGGGCTGCTTTATGGGACAACCGTCTGCAGCCTCACATGCCTGCCATGTATTGGCCCTTATCTTTTAAGCACAGGCAGTGGATTTGCGGATGGCGTGAAATCATCACTTTTGTTTCTCTCAGGGAAAGTGGTCTGTTATATGTTCATAGGAGGACTTTCAGCATATCTCGGCAGTGTCCTGATGCCTGACAAAGGCATGGCTGCAAAATGGGTTATGGGCATAGCAATTATTACCTTCGGACTTTCCATTCCCTTTGTGAGCAGTATCAAGTGTTGTAATAAAAGGCAGGTTTTGGGCAAAAACATTTCTCTCTTTCTAGTCGGCATATCCACAAGCCTTCTTCCATGTCCTCAGCTTGTTACAATGTTTATGCTCGCTGCAAA
>JBKBUA010000011.1:24749-26943 GCA_046290845.1 Thermodesulfovibrionales bacterium | reverse complement strand
GTATCGATTAAGTGTCAATTTTAACAGAAAAGTGTTTATTTTTGAAAGGCTTCAACAAAAAGTGCAGATGCTGAAACATGGGATTTGGAAATTTTGCGGATTGTGGTAAAATGAAAAAGAAAGGAGGTGGTTATTTTGAAGATAAAGAAGGTAACAAAAAGGTCTGGTACGACCTGCAAATGCAAGGGTTCTTGTTAAAGAAGAAGGTAAAATAAGAGAATCGAGACGATAATCCTATACCAGCCAAAGACCCGTAGATCGAATCTGCCGAGTATATAGATGAATGTCCTTACAGCCATTAGAGCCGAGAGAAAGGATACAAAGAATCCTATCCCGAAGATAGGGATATCTGAGGCACTGAGGAACGAACGACTCTTGTAAAGGTCATATAGGGAGGCAGCAAACATTACTGGTACCGCAGCTAAGAAAGAATACTCGGCAGAGGTCTTTCTATCAATTCCTGAATACATACCACCGAGGATTGTTGAAGCAGCCCTTGACATGCCAGGCCATAGGGCAAGGCATTGAAAAATACCAATAACAACAGCCTCGGTCATCCCCAAATTATCGATCCCTGATTTTCTGAAGCCTCTCTCCTTAAGGACATATTCGGTTGCAACCATCCAGATCCCTCCTGCTAAAAGCCCTATTGTTACGGTTAATGGAGAAAATAGATAATTCTTTATCAAGCCATGAGCTAACAATCCTGCAATTACCGCAGGGATGGTGGTAACAGATAACATGGTTATTGCCCTGATACCATAAAAACCTTTTTTTTCCCAATTGAAGAGGCCCGTGAATCTACCCCTGTATATTAAAAGAATGGATAATATAGCACCGAGTTGTATAAAGACCTCAAAGGTAGAGGCCCTTTGACCTTCAAAACCGAGGGCGTGGCCGGCCAGAATGAGATGGCCTGTTGATGAAACAGGTATGAATTCTGTTACTCCTTCAACGAGCCCAAGTATTGTTGATTTTAATATCTCCTGCATTTCAAACCTCGTATTAAAGTATACTGTTCAAGTATATAAAATGTCGAGACTGTCCGAAATGCCGATAGATCTGCAATAATATTAGTGCGACCGTGCTACAGAGCGACAGTGCGACAGTCAGACAACGGTCGCACGGTCGAACTGTCGCACTAAGTTGTCGCACAGTAGCACTACCGCGCTATCGCACTAAGGCTGCCCATTGTTCCTTTATGCAGTTCTAATGGCAAATTTCAGAGCTGTGTAATGAGTTGTGACATTAAATATATATAATATGAAGTTGCATTGAAATTTAGAAATTACACAGAGACAATTCGGGGACTGGAAAATCTGAATCTCTCTCTGTTAAAATTATAGCCGTTCTTTTTGGGGAGGTGTTTTTATGGAATTTAAAGGACAGGTTGCTCTTGTAACAGGAAGCGCAAGGGGGATTGGTAAGGCTATTGCAGAAGGCCTTGCTCATTATGGGGTTGATGTTGTTATAGCGGATGTCAATCTCGATGAGGCCATTAATACCTCTCGGGAGATTGCGGATCTGGGTGTCAGATCTCAGGCCTTTAGGCTTGATGTATCAAGGTCAGAGGAGGTGAAAAAGGTCTTTGAGGATATTCAGAAGAATTTTGGAAGGCTCGATATCCTCGTTAACAATGCAGGGATAACGAGAGATGGACTTCTTCTGAGGATGAAGGAAGAAGACTGGGATTCGGTGATCAATATAAATCTCAAAGGTGCCTTTCTCTGTTCTAAGGAGGCAGTGAGGATGATGTCAAAACAGAGGTATGGAAGGATAGTAAATATAGCCTCAGTGGTCGCCTTTATGGGAAATCCCGGACAGGTAAACTACAGTGCCTCAAAGGCGGGGATAGTTGGGTTGACGAAGACTATAGCTAAGGAGTATGCGAGCAGAGGTATAACAGCAAATGCTGTGGCACCTGGTTTTATCATGACGGCAATGACAGAGGCCCTTCCTGAAGAAGTGAAGGAGGAAATGAAAAGGGCAATTCCAATGGCAAGGTTTGGTACTGTTGAGGATGTTGCAAAGGCTGTGATATTTCTTTCATCACCTGAATCAGGTTATATAACAGGACAGGTGATTCATGTAAATGGTGGAATGTATATGTAGAAAAATCAAAAACTGGAGGTGCGATAATGATAGAAGAGAAGGTGAAGGAGATTATCTCAAAACAACTTGGTGTAAATGCATC
>JBKBUA010000011.1:22905-24651 GCA_046290845.1 Thermodesulfovibrionales bacterium | reverse complement strand
TTCCGCTGTTGCCACTGCCTGCGCCACAGGCAGTCATGCCATAGGAGATGCATTCAGGATTATTCAAAGGGGAGAGGCTGATGTAATGATAACAGGAGGTACAGAATCTGTTATTACCCCCCTTGCAATTGGTGGATTTGCTGTGATGAAGGCCCTTTCAACGAGGAATAACGAGCCTGAAAGGGCAAGCAGGCCCTTTGATGTTAACCGTGATGGGTTTGTCATGGGAGAGGGTGCAGGTATCGTTATTTTAGAGAGTCTTGAGAATGCAAAGGCGCGAGGAGCAAGGATATATGCAGAGGTTGTCGGGTATGGTATGACCTCAGACGCCTACCATATTACCGCACCTGCTCCTGAGGGAGAAGGTGCAGCTACCTGCATGAGCCTTGCCTTAAAGGATGCAGGTGTATCACCTGATGTAGTTGACTATATAAATGCCCATGGAACATCCACCAAATATGGTGACGAGATAGAGACAGCAGCCATAAAAAGGGTCTTTGGAGAGCATGCTTATAGACTATCTGTAAGTTCAACCAAGTCTATGACAGGACATCTCCTCGGTGCTGCTGGCGGCGTTGAGGCTGTAGTGAGTGTCCTATCAGTTTATAATGATGTAATCCCGCCAACGATAAATCTTGACAACCCTGACCCAGAATGCGACCTTGATTATGTGCCTCACAAGGCAAGACATCGTATCATAAATTTTGCCCTTTCGAATTCCTTTGGTTTTGGAGGCACAAATGCCTGTTTGTTATTCAAAAAATATAGAGATTCTTGAAGAAAACTTAGGTTATTCATTTAGTAACAAAGACCTTCTGATCGAGGCACTGACTCATAAGTCTTTTTTCCATGAAAATCCTGATCTGGCGAGGTCTTTTAACGAGAGGCTCGAATTTTTAGGAGATGCTGTGCTTGGATGTGTCATAGCAAGCTATCTTTTTAATCATCCATCGCTTTTCCCCGAGTCTATCATGTCAAAGATAAAGTCCTTTGTGGTAAGAGGGGCGTTTCTTTATGAGATAGCCCTTAAACTCGATCTCAGTAAATTTTTGAGGCTTGGCAAGGGGGAAGAAGAGACAGGGGGGAGGCAAAAGAGATCTATACTCGCAAATGCAATGGAAGCAGTCTTCGGAGCGGTATTTATTGATGGTGGCTACGAAAAGGTAAAAAAAGTGATTCTAAAACACTTCGAGGAAAGGTTAAATATAGTTATCACATCAGGTCAGTATCACGATTACAAGACCGAACTTCAGGAGATAACCCAGACCCTTTACGGGATGCTCCCTCAATATCAGATAATATCCCAGACAGGGGAGGAACATAAAAAGGTTTTTACTGTTGAGGTTATTGTCGATGGTAGGAAGATGGGCTCAGGAATCGGGAAGAGTAAAAAGGAGGCTCAGATGTTGGCTGCTCGTGAGGCCTTGAGTAGATTAACGAAGTTATAATTTTTTATTATAAATATATAAAATCAAAAAATAATTTCTGTTCATTATGTTTTCATAAATTATAAAAATAACCTTTAGGCCTTGTTTTATGGTATTTTATAAACTTAACCACTTTAAGTTGAGGTCTCCCTTAGAGACTCGATTTTTGAGAAAGGAGTCTGCTTATGCTTATAATCGGTGAGAAATTGAGCATTATAGCCAAAAGGGTAAGAGAGGCTATGATGAAGAGAGATAAGGCTCCAATACAGGAAATCGCCACGAGGCAGTGGAAGGAAGGAGCGGGAATGATTGATGCCAA
>JBKBUA010000011.1:18779-22805 GCA_046290845.1 Thermodesulfovibrionales bacterium | reverse complement strand
GGTCTGACCGTTGGAAAGGGTGGCCTTCCTGCTGATGCAGAGGAAAGGGCTGCGATAGCAGCAGAGATAATGGCTCGTGCAATGGAATACGGTGTTCCCCTTGATGACCTGTATCTTGACCCCCTTGTCTTGCAGATATCGACCTCACAGGACCATGCCCTTAAGGTTATCGATGCGATTAAAATGTTCAGGGAGATGAACGACCCACCAATGAAGACGGTTGTAGGTTTGAGCAATATCTCAAACGGTTGCCCTAAAAACCTCAGACCGATCCTTAATAAATATTATTTTCTCATGTTGCTCGATGCAGGACTCACTGCCGCAATAGCCGATGCCCACGAGATGGCCGAGGCTATGCAGGAAAAACCCCTCTTTGATGCGGTTGTCGCTGGGAAGACCATTGAGGATACAGAAAAGATGATGATTATAAAGAAGACCGTTGATATCATAATGGGCAAAACCCTTTATGCCCATTCATATTTAGAGATGTAAAAAGACGGTGATGCGTAACAGGTGATGGGTAATGGTACTTTTCGCGTAGCCTATTACTCATCACTGATTACGGATTACGGATTTTGGAGGTAAAAATGGCATTTGCTGCACCAAAAGAGACATATTCTGGAAAGGTCTTTGAGGTTACTATCGGGACAGAAAAGAAGGCTGTATTCGGTGGTGAGAATGTCTTACCCTTTCATAGCTTTGAGGGGAATGTTCCTAATAAACCCTTAATTGCCTATGAGATACAGGATGTCCCTCCTGAAGACTGGCCTGAGACAGTAAAGAAGGTTTATGAAAATGTATCGGGTGACCCTGTGACATGGGCAAGATACTGTCAGGATGAACTTAAGGCAAAGGCTATTGCCTTAAGGTTAATAGGAACCCATCCTGACAGGGAGAATCGAACACCTGAGGACGCTGCTAAGACAGTAAAGGATGTGTTAGACGCAATAAGTATTCCCCTTATCATACTCGGTAGTAACCATGTGGAAAAGGATTCCCCTGTTCTTGTTGCTGCAGCAGAGGCTGCAAAGGACAGAAATTGTGTTATAGGTAAGGCTCAGGAGGGCAATTATAAGACAATAGCAGCCGCTGCCATGGCGAATAATCATAAACTTATAGCAATGTCAGAACTGGATATAAACCTTTCGAAGCAGTTGAATATCCTGATAACCCAGATGGGTTTTGAAAAGGAGAGGTTAATTACTGACCCAATGTGTTCTGCCCTCGGCTACGGCCTTGAATATACATATTCTGTTATGGAGAGGATAAGGCTTGCGGCCCTCACACAGAATGATGCGGTTATGCAACCACCCATGCTCGGCGATGTGGGTATGTATGTATGGAAGGTCAAGGAGACACAGGCTTCTGAGTCAGACCTGCCACAATGGGGAAATCTTGAGGAAAGGGGTATAGCCTGGGAGGCTGTTACTGCTGGAGCCCTGCTTATATCTGGTGCCGAACTTTTAATAATGAGACATCCCGAGGCAATCAGGGTCGTCGAAGGTTTTATAGATGAATTGAGTTAAGGGAGGAAGATATGGCTTTAACAGGAGTTGAGATATTTAAATTACTACCAAAGACAAACTGCAAGAAGTGCGGCTTCCCCACATGTCTTGCCTTTGCTATGAAACTCGCCCAGAGACAGGCAACGATTGATGCCTGTCCTGATGTGTCCGAAGAGGCAAAGAGGATACTCGGAGAGGCTGCCGCTCCACCAATCAGACCTGTAACAATCGGGGCAGGTGATAAGGCGATCAAGATGGGAGAGGAAAATGTCCTCTTTAGACACGAAAAGAAGTTTGTCAATCCCTGCGCCTTTGCTGTTGAGGTGAAGGACACGATGGGTGACGGCGATATAGAAAAGATTATAAATGAGGTTAAGGACTCCGAGATTAACAGGGTTGGTCAACTTCTCAGGGTAGATGCAATTCTCGTGAGTAATGTATCAGGTGATCAGGGGAGATTTGAATCTGTTGTAAGGATGATAAATGAGAAGGCCCCTGAAGTCCCTCTGATACTGAATACATCCAATCCAGCCACGGCAGAGGCAGGGTTAAAGATCATTGCCGATAAAAAACCCCTCCTTTATGGTGCTAATGAAGACAATGCAGAGGCAATGGCAGGTGTTGCAAAGAATTATAAGGTTCCTCTCGGTGTTAAAGCAAAGGGCCTCGAATCCCTCGCTACCCTGACGGAAAAGATTAAGGGACTCGGTCTTGAAGACCTCGTGATAGATTCTGCTGCCCGTTCCGCGAAGGAGATACTCGAAGATAATACCCTGATCAGGAGGGCCGCGATCAAAAAGAACTTCAAACCCTTGGGATTTCCTGTTATAACCTTTGCAAATCGTGAGGATTCCATACTTGAGGCCTTAATAGCAACGCTGGGTGTAACAAAATATTCCTCCATAGTTGTCTTAAGCAGCATCGAGAAATGGAAGAACCTTGCCCTCTTTACGCTTAGACAGAACATATATACAGACCCCCAAGTTCCGATGCAGGTGGAACAGAAGATATACAAGATCGGTGAGCCAACGCCTGAATCACCTCTGCTTATTACAACAAATTTCTCGCTCACTTATTTTATTGTCTCAGGGGAGATTGAAAACAGTAAGGTTCCAAGTAGGCTTGCTGTTATGGATAGCGAAGGTCTCTCTGTCCTAACAGCCTGGGCAGCGGGTAAATTCACCGCCTCAAAGATTGCACAGTTCATTCAGGAAAGCGGTATTGAAAATGAGGTATCCCACAGGGAACTCATCATACCGGGTTATGTGGCAATCCTGAGTGGAGCTATTGAAGAGAAGCTGCCAGGATGGAAGATTACGGTTGGTCCGAGGGAGGCAAATGGGCTGCCCGCCTTCTTGAGGTCAAGAGGGTAAGGTACTTGATATTAATGGAAAACTTGATTAATATATAAAAAAGTGTAAAAATATAAAGGAGGTTAAGGATGTCCAAGCTAATAGCATCAGCCGCTATCAGAGGAGCAAAGAGGCTCGTTGCACAGGCTGAGGAGATGATAGAGAAGGCCATTGCAGAAAAGGGAAAGGATTATGTCTTTGAATTTCCTGATACAGCCTATTACCTTCCCATGATATATGCTATGACCGGATTCCCTGTGAAGACCATTGGAGATATGAAGGTTGCCCTCGGTTTTGCCAAGGAACTCCTCCATGATGAGCCTGAGGATAATGTATGGAAGCCCTATTTAGGCGAGGCCCTCGATTCAGGTATGGCAACACTATTTGCCGAGGAGATCATCCTTGCCATCCGATATATCTATGGTCTTGAGCCGTATAAAGACCCCGAGACAGGTTATGTTTACAACGGTTTTATAACAGATACCATACAGAGAAACTTAGGTATTCAGCTCGTTGATGGTACTATGCCGGGGTTTGCTGCTATTATCGGTGCTGCGCCCACAGATGAGATAGCGGTTAATATCTGCAGGGAGTTGCAAGAGAAGAACATCCTTACCTTCCTCTCAGGGCAATCTAATGGAGATAGTGTGACTAAGCAGCTTATGCGTAAAGGCGTTGAACTCGGCTGGGATACGAGGCTTGTTCCACTCGGTCCTGACACAGAACACACACTTTATGCCTTAGACTGGTCGATAAGGGCTGCCCTGATATTTGGTAATGTAAAACCAGGAGACTACAAGAAACAGCTTAAATATACAAAGGACAGGGTCTTTGCCTTTGCCCTTGCCCTTGGCCCCCTCGATGACATAAAGTGGTCAACAGGCGCTGGAGCGATCAATATGGGTTATCCAGCAATATGTGATACAGAGGTTCCTGTTATTCATCCTACTGGTGTCTGTACTTACGAGGAGGTTGACAGGGAGCTTGACCACTCAAAGATTGTTCAGAAGGCTATAGAGGTTAGGGGATTGAAGATAATCGTTGAAAAGCCACCCATACCTGTTGCCTTCGGTCCTGCCTTTGAAGGAGAAAGGATTAGGAAGGAGGACACCTTTATCGAATTCGGTGGTCAGAGGACGCCTGCCTTTGAATGGGTAAGGATGAGGGAG
>JBKBUA010000011.1:13325-18681 GCA_046290845.1 Thermodesulfovibrionales bacterium | reverse complement strand
ATGAGGCTCAGGGATTGTGGCACATGGGACAGAGGGACATAAACTGGATAAGGATAAGCCATGCAGCGAAGAACGCGGGTATAACC
This sequence comes from Thermodesulfovibrionales bacterium, assembly GCA_046290845.1. Lineage (GTDB taxonomy): Bacteria > Nitrospirota > Thermodesulfovibrionia > Thermodesulfovibrionales > UBA9159 > JBBIPQ01. Next base: position 18,595 of record JBKBUA010000011.1, on the reverse strand, counting down.
CTCGAACACATCGGCATAATACAGGCAGTGATGGCCCATAACAGATTCAGATCAATAGTGGATAAGGTGCAGGTTACTATATATACAGAGGAAGAGGATGTGAAGAGGATGATGGAAGAGGCCAGGGCTGCATACAGGGAGCGTGATCAGAGACTCGGTAGCCTCACTGATGAGAGTGTCGATACCTTTTACTCCTGTTTGCTCTGCCAGTCCTTTGCACCGAGCCATGTCTGTGTCATGACACCTGAAAGACTCGGTCTCTGCGGTGCCTATAACTGGCTCGATGGAAAGGCAGCCTATGAGATAGACCCTACAGGCGGTAATCAGCCCGTTCCTAAGGGTGAGTTGGTTGATCCGAGGTATGGGAGATATACTGGTGTGGACGAATATCTCAAGAAGGCATCAGGTGGTGCGGTAGAGACACTGAATCTTTACACAATAATGGAAAATCCCATGACCTCCTGCGGCTGTTTTGAATGTATAGTCGCTATAATTCCAGAGGCCAACGGGGTCATGATAGTAAATAGAGGATTCCCAGGGATGACTCCAATAGGGATGAAGTTCTCAACCCTGGCAGGTACGGTTGGTGGTGGGATGCAGACCCCTGGATTCATGGGTATAGGAGTAAACTTCATCACAAGTAAGAAATTTCTTTTTGGTGATGGAGGGTTAAAGAGGATAGTATGGATGCCAAAGGCCCTTAAAGAAAGGGTTAAGGAGGGATTCCAGAGGAGGGCTGCTGAAGAGGGGGTGCCAGACCTTCTCGACAAGATCGCTGATGAGACGATCTGTGAGGACTCGGAGAAACTCCTTGAGTATTTAACAAGTGTTGGGCATCCAGCATTAGAGATGGAGCCGATGATTTAAAAGGCAGGAGGTAAGAATGGATAAAAAGTTAAAGAGTGCAAATGAGGCTGCAGAGAATATAATAGAATGGGGAGAGGAGCATAAATTAGAGACCTGTTTTGAAAGGGCAGAAAGGTTAAAACCCTGCCCAATAGGAGAATCAGGGGCATGCTGCAAGGTCTGCCATATGGGGCCCTGCAGACTCGTTGGTCCAAAGGCAGAGGAGGTTGCAAAAGGTGTCTGCGGTGCATCGCTACCCACTGTAGCAGCGAGGAATCTTGTTAGGATGATCGCGGCCGGCACAGCAGCACATACAGACCATTGTAGGGATATGATATTTACCCTCCTTGCTGTAGCAGAGGGTGAGGTTAAGGATTATAAGATTACAGATGTAAGAAAGCTGTACAGGGTAGCAGATATACTCGGAATAGAATTTGAGGGCAGGGCAGTAAATGAGGTTGCAAGGGATGTGGCTTTAAGATTCCTTGAGGATATAAACAGACAGAAGGGAGAGATAAATTACCTTAAAAGGGCACCTAAGAAGACGCAGGAGAGATGGAAGAAGTGGAATGTTGCACCCAGAGGTGTTGAAAGGGAGATATGTGAATCTCTACACAGGACCTCTGTTGGTGTTGACCATGACCCTGACCATCTGATCACCCATGGCCTTAGGACAGCACTTGCCGATGGCTGGGGTTCGTGCATGATAGCAACAGATATTACGGATATCCTCTTTGGCACGCCAAGGCCTGTAAAGGCAGAGGCAAGTCTTGGGATATTTAAAGAGGATGAGGTTAACCTTGTTGTCCATGGTCATGAACCGAGCCTTGCGGAGATGATAGTTGATGTTGCCTCTGAGCCTGAGATGATTGCCTATGCAAGGTCGAAGGGTGCAAAAGGTATAAACCTTGGTGGTATGTGCTGCACTGCCAATGAAATCCTTATGAGGCACGGGATCCCCTCTGCTGGTGGATTTACAAACCAGGAACTGGGGATAATGACAGGCCTTGTGGATGCAATAACAGTGGATTATCAATGCATAATGCCTGCGATAGCTGAACTGTCAAAGAGATTCCACACAAAGGTTATCACTACCTCTCCAAAGGCAAAGATACCAGGTGCCATACATATTGAGATGGATGAGCACAGGGCGAGGGAGATAGCCCGTGAGATAGTGAAGCTTGCGATAGATAATTTCCCTAACAGAAAGACCGAGGGAAGCCATGTTTCTCAGAGGTATCCTGTAATTGCAGGTTTTTCCCACGAATATATCGAATACATGCAGGGTGGAAGATGGAGGGCCTCCTTCAGGCCATTAAATGATGCCATTATTGCAGGAAGGATAAGGGGTGTTGTTGGTATTGTGGGATGTGATAACCCGAGGGTTGCTGCAACGGGCGTACACAAATTCCTCGCAACGGAATTTATAAAAAATGATGTCCTTGTTGTTACTACAGGATGTGGTTCCCATGCCTGTGGTACATCAGGCTACCTGACTCCTGAGATGGCCCTTGAGAATGCGGGGCCTGGCTTAAGAGAGGTCTGTGAAGCCATAGGCATACCACCGGTGCTCCATCTCGGTGCCTGTATCGACAATTCGAGGATCTTAACGATTGTCAGTGCCATGGCTGAGGAAGGAGGTCTCTCAGATGAGATAGGTGGAATGCCTGCTGTTGGTATAGCGCCTGAGTGGATGGCTGAAAAGGCAATAGCAATAGGCGCCTATGTAGCAGCCTCTGGAACACCTGTTATAATGGGTGGCGAATCTCCTGTTAAGGCAAGTAGGGAGGTCCAGAGAATACTTACAGAGGTGATGTGGGAGAGATTTAAGGGAGCCTTACACTTTGAGCCAGACCCTGGGAGGATGCTTTCCCTTGCCCTTGAGTACATAGATAAGGCCAGGACTGCCCTTAAACTCAGACCCTATGAACCTGGCAGATTCGGCACAGAGCGTGTCCTCATGGACATGGCTGCAAGGCGTGAGCTTGAAAAGGTAGCAAAACCGCATGTAGGGTTGTAAAGTTGGGTTTGTAATTAGAATTGGCAGGGGGCTAATCCTCCTGCTAATTCTAAGGAATAAGAACTAAGAAGATTTGATCTAATTACGATGGTAATCTAATATCTTAAGTCTTCTCCAGAGAGTTGTCCTGTGTACTCCAAGCATTTTTGCTGCTAAAGACTTGTTGTATCCCGCCTCTTTGAGGGCCTTTATTATTACATCAGTCTTTATTTCTGATTCTACCCAGTGGCTATCCGCCCTTTTTTCGATCTCAATAGCCTTTATAAGGTTTCCTTTGCATGTTATAACTGCTCTTTCTATGATGTTTTCGAGTTCCCTTATATTACCAGGATAGTCATAGCTCAGAAGAAGTTTCATAACTTCCGAAGATATGCCTTTTATCTTTCTATTATGTATTTTATTAAACTTCTCTATAAACTGATTCACTAATGACGGTATATCTTCTCTCCTTTCTCTTAAGGCTGGAAGCTTGACATTGACAACATTCAATCTATAATATAAATCCTGCCTGAAACTTCCTTTTTTGACAAGTGCCTGAAGGTCTTTGTTTGTTGCCGCAATTATGCGAATATTTACCTTTCTTGTCTTTACCTCTCCAAGCCTTTCAAATTCCTTATGTTGTATCAGATGAAGAATTTTGCCCTGAAGGTGGAGGGGCATATCGCCGATCTCGTCAAGAAAAAGGGTTCCACCATCGGCAATCTCTACCTTTCCTGGTTTATTGCAAACCGCGCCTGTAAATGCTCCCTTGGCATAACCAAACAGTTCAGCCTCGAGAAGGTTATCAGGAATGGAAGAACAGTTAATGGTTACAAAGGGTTTATCCCTTGATGATGATAGAGAATGTATGTATCTTGCTAAAAGACTTTTCCCTGTTCCTGTTTCTCCCTCTATCAGTATATTGACATTAACATCTGCTATAGATGTTACAAGGTCGAGGATTTTCTGGAAGTTTGGATACTTTGTTTCAATGATGAACCCTTCTTTCAGGGTTGTATAAGAGTCACTCCGAATGATGTAAAAGGAAACGACATAGCCTCCACCCTCCGTAAGCGGAGATATTAGTAGGGAAGCCTTTTCTTTTCCACAGGGTGTTTCAACCCACACATCTGCCCGTTCACCATCGGGGACCAAATCCTCTAAACTTAAATTCAAAAGCTCCTTGATATTCCTTCCTTTTAATTCTTCTACCTGTTTCCAGCATAATATCTTTTTTGCTATAGCATTATATTCTATTACATTGCCATCTTTATCAAGCGCTAAAACTGCCTCGACCAGGGAGTTCAGGATAACCCCCATCAACTCTCTGTGAGTTGCTATCTCCTCAGCACAGGGTATTATCTCATCTATATTTCTGAAAAGCTCAATGACACCTACAAATTTACAATCTTGAAATACAGGGGCCATACTAAAGTATACAAGCCTTCTGTCATGAAGTTGAGCATCATAAATCTCAACAGCCTCTTTTGTTTCCTCTACCTGTCTCATGAGGCAATCTTGGCATATGGGAGTTAAAGAATTGCAGGACTCACCAGGTATAATATTGCGTCCTAAAAAGCGCTTAGCCTGCTCATTCGCATAGAGTATTTTTTTGTTTTTGTCGATGACTATTACGCCATCGGCCAAACCTTCTAAAAGGCTAAAGTCCATCACACCTCGTCTTCAGTCCCCTGTTAGGTTAAGGGAATATCTTATTTAGATTATAACATCAAATATACCCCTATAAGCTATAAATCAGAGAAGGGAGGCAAAGCCTACCTTCTCCCATAGGGGAATAATAAATCATCCACAAATATGTGCACTGCCCTGCATTCAACATCCTTCTATGGTCTTTTTCTTACTCGCAACTCCATCCTTGACTATGACACTATCTCCAACCTTAAGCGGGCCTTTTATCTCTTTCACCTCTACTGTGACCTCTTTGTCTTTCGTCTTGATGGTCAGCTTTTTGCCTTCAATTTTTACAACCTTACCTGTTATGGCTTCGGCTGAGAAGGCAAGGCTAACAACACCGAGTGTGAATATCACAGTCACGAGCAAGATCAAAAATTTCTTAACTAACATTGTATCACCTCCTCCTATCAGATAAATTCATTGAAGACTCACTCCTTATTTTCCTTTTCTCATATTTCTCTAAGACAGCAAAGAAACCAAGCGCTATTGAAACAACAATCAGCAATAATACCAACCTGGGAATCCCGAGTCCTTCATACAGAAAAGTATGCTCTAACTTTCCTGAAAGATAAAATCCTTTTACAAAATCAAAGCTGTATGTAAAGAACCAACCTGCTGTTACAGCCCCAATAATGTATAGTATCCCATCAATCTTTCCTGAACCAATTGCAACAAAGGCGGTGCCGGGACAATAACCACCGATCAAGAAGCCCAGCCCGAAAAGTATTCC
>JBKBUA010000011.1:0-13228 GCA_046290845.1 Thermodesulfovibrionales bacterium | reverse complement strand
TAAACAACCATGCACCTGTTACAAAGGTTGCCCCTCCCGAAAGGGCAAGGCCGCTGGTGCAACCACGGCTGAACCGCGTACCGAGACTTGCAAGAAAACCACCAATGAAAGCATAGATTAACCGCTGCCCTGACTTAATATGCTCTCCTTTCTCTGTCTGTACCTTAAATCTACCTGAGGTCACTGCGCCAAGTATCCCACCTAACAATACCCCGAAGACCTCTATAAATGTCCAGTCCTTCCACATTGGGTCTTCCAGGGCAAAATAACTCTTCAGGTATTCGCTGCTCTCTACTTTCGATGGATTTACAACATGCAGTGTATAGGCTGTTATCCTTGTGCATGCCCTTGATGCACCCAATCCCCAGCCCATAATGTAATAAACTGAAAGTAAAAGCAGGCCAAGCAAAACACCTACCAAATAGGGTGACCAGTATTTTTGTGATGCCTCTGTCATTGTTTCCTCCCCTAATTTAAGATTCTTCATCCCACACAGTTGGGATCTGTGACATCATTTTTAGAGAACCTTCAAAGGAAGTCATGTATTTCATCGCAGTGATCATGGACCCCTTGAACTTCAATCTCTTTGTGAGCATCGCGGCCCTTGGACCCATATCTCCGGTAGCCAGCTTTCTCCAGTTTTTTAAACTTGCCCAGAGTTCAAAATCATACTCTGATTGATTTGCCTTTCCTGCCTGTTTTGCTATGCCTTTGTCTATTATTAAATGGACGCCCTCTGAGCTACCTTCGATGTAATATTTTATGGATGCAGAAAAATCCGCCAAGTCCTTTTTCAGGTCATCATTTTTATTCCATTCATCCATATATGCCTTTATCCATTCTTCAGATAGAAATTTATACATCCGCTATCTCCTTAGAAAGAATTTATTTAAAAGGGGAAACTAAATGTTTCCCCTTGCCGTCTAACTTCTAAGAGCCTTAAATACCTCATTAAATGAGACTTCATCATTTCTTGCGAAGACACCCTTATTGCCAACGACACAGACCGAGTACTTTGGACCTGTCAATGCCCAGCCAATATAAGGTGCCCATTCCTGGCCGCTGAAGGCTGTGTATCCATCGCACTGCATCTTTGCCATAAGGCTATTTGCTGCGCACATCTCAGCAGCCATTGCCGCGTGCTCCTCTGATATGTCGCCCTTGTAAGCGACAAGTTTTCCATCATTTGAGAATTCTCCTGCTGCAAAGACGCCCTTAACCTTCATAAGATCTTCAAGTTTTGCCATAGTTTCACCTCCTTAGATGTACTTTGATAGCGTTTCGAAGGTCTTATCAAAGTCTGCCTTGCTCATATCCACAAAGACGCCTACATTTCCCATTATGCAGGCTGCATACTTTCCACCTGCCACCGCAAATCCATAAACAGGGTAAAACCCATCCTGCCCGGTATAAACACTCCAGCCCTTTGCCTGCATGTTACCCATGAGTTTGTTAGCAGCGCACATCATTGCTGCGATCTCTGCGGCCTTTTCAGTGATATTTCCGTAGTAGGCCAAAAGCCTACCGTCATCACTAAACTCTCCCGCAGCAAATGCCCCAGGGATAGACATAAGATCCTGCAGTTTACTCAGTTTAGCCATCGCATACCTCCTAAGAAGAATATTTAGGATGTAAAACATCCTTCCCTTTTAAGGGGAAAAGGCATGATTTGTGCCAGCACAAATTATCTTATTTTTCAATAAGTTGTATCGAAAGGCAGGGTTTTGGAATTGTTTCATTGTTGCAACATGTTGCAACAATGAAAATAAAAAAACTTGAAGATTTAAACCTCCCCAGGATAGAATAGCTACATGGAAAAGGAGATTATCACAGAAGATATAAAGGAAGTTTTGCGTGAGACCTTTAAGGATCTGAAGGAAGATGTCAATATCGAGGTGTTTACAAAAAAAGGTGTAAATGATCCCTTCAATGACGCTGTCATAAAACTTATTAAGGTTATTTCAGAGATAACACCAAAGATAAAAGCAGGCTTCTATAAGATAGGCGATGAGGTCTCGGGGAAAAGGGGAGTGGAAAGGTCACCCACTATACTCATAGCCCCGGATAAGTTCTCGATAAGATTTACTGGTGCACCCCTTGGTGAGGAAGGTCGTTCCCTTATTATATCAATACTTATGGCTTCAACTGGTAGGGTTCTACTTTCTGAGGCCTCTATGAGGAGTCTTAGAAGGCTTGATTCAAAAAGAGAGATTCAGGTCTTTGTCAGTCCCACCTGTCCATACTGCCCACAGCAGGTTGCGTATGCTGTTTCTGCAGCCATTGCAAAAAGAGACCTGGTTTCTGCTGAGATAATAGAGATCTATGAAAACAGGGACATAAGTGAGAAACTCGGAGTAATATCAGTTCCCCAGACTTATATTAACGGTGTCTTGACAGCACCTGGTGTTGTGCCAGAGGAATTCTTTATCGAATCCCTCTTGACCCTGAAAATGCCAGAGGTTCAGGAAGGTGTGGTCACTGAGGGACCTGTTGAGACAGACCTCGTGATAATAGGCGCAGGGCCTGCTGGTTTGACAGCAGCCATTTATGCTGGAAGGGCAGGACTCAAAACGATAGTAATCGAAAAGGAAAATATCGGAGGGCAGGTAACAATAACACCTGTTGTTGAAAACTATCCTGGCTTCACAAAGATAGCAGGCAAGGCCCTTATTGATATGATGGCTCAACAGGCATCGCGCTACTCAGAGATTCACCTCTCTGAAAATATAAGAGAAATCAAAAGGTTAGATGGAAAGTATAGCGTTAAGACAGGTTGGGCTGAATATTTGGCGAGGGGCATTATTATCGCTACAGGTGCAAGGAGCAGGAAGCTGAATATACCGGGTGAGGAGAGGCTTAGCGGTAAGGGCGTGAGTTACTGTGCTACTTGCGATGGTTATTTTTTTAAAGATGGCAAAAGGGTCTTTGTTGTTGGAGGAGGAAACACGGCTGTTACAGAGGCCTTATATCTTCATGGCCTTGGTGCTAAGGTGACGCTTATTCATCGAAGGAATGAATTGAGGGCAGAAAAGAGCCTTCGGGACAGCCTTTTCAAAGCGGGTATCCCTGTTTTATGGAATTCAAAGGTAATAGAGATAATGGGTGGAAAGTCTGTTATTGGCATAAAGATAGAGGATACTGAAAAAGGAACGATTAGGGAAATGCCGGCAGATGGGGTTTTTATTGCCATTGGTTATGAACCCAATAATGATGTGGCAAAGATGCTCGGCCTTGAGCTTAATGAAGAAGGTTATATAAAGGTGGACGAAAAGCAGAGGACATCCCTTCCTATGGTCTATGCCGCAGGAGATATTACAGGAGGTGTTAAACAGATTGTTGTTGCTGTAGGCCAGGGTTCAGTAGCTGCCCTTACCGCCTTTGAGGATATAGCTAATCCATACTGGAAGGGAGAGGGGAACAGGGAAGAATAAAATCCCCACCCCCATAACTGGAATTAGTGAATCTTCCCTGATGGATTATTGGTGTGACAAACGCTGCATTTCCCTATCGCCTCAGCAGAACCCTGTAGTTTGAGTGGCTGGAAGTTGTCATCACTCCTCTTTGATGGCCACCAGGCATGGGGACTGTTGTGACAGGTTGCACAGTAAACGCCACCATGGCCTTTTGAATTTCTATATAGATTCTGTCCTGTTGAATAGGATTTGTGGCAGTTTGCGCAGGATGGCTCTTCTAACCATGGCTGCCTTCCCTGTCTCATTGAGTCAGCCATCTGGGTTAGATTTCCATGACATTTCTCACAGTTTGGATTATCCCCTGATGGACCCATCTTCTCAATGGCGCTTCTGTTACACTGTGTCACAGGTCCCGGGTGGCAGTCATAGCAACCAGGTGTATTGGTCCCGAGGCCTGCGTGTTTCCCATGCATAGCCAGAGAGAGAGAAGGAACCCCTGATTCTCCCTGCGTTCCGAGGGCATTGCTGCCATGACAGGAGGCGCAGAGCACAGGCCTTTGTGCCATTAGATTTGTACCGTTGTTTCTATCATGGAGTGTAAGTATATTACCCTCTAAGGTCGGGGTACTTATGCCCTTTGAGGCCACTCCACCTGTGGCATGGCATTTCTCACAATGCATTTCATCCGACACAGGAATAACAACCTCTGTTGTATCTAACACCTTACCATTTGAATCCTTCAAAGTAACTATAGCCTTCTGGTATGGATTCCACTTCATGTTATCATCATAGGGTAGAGCAGGTATCCCTGTTGCCTCAAAATGATCACCTGCTGCCTGCATCTTACCTGATAGACCGTTACCGGTCAAACCGATCCCCTCAGGAAGGTCAACTCCAAAGAGTGATTTAACATATTGCCAGAAATCGGTTTTACCTGAAACGGTTGCATTGTTAAGGATTGTGTACTCTACATTCACACCTGAGGTAACAATCTTTGGCGGATTACCTTTTTGAATAACCTGAACCATGAGGGTATTATAAGGTGGAAGAATGGCCATCTCTTTAAACCGTGGGCTGATGCAGTGCATTCCGAGATCGTTCCAACCTATGATGGTGTAAGCTGAATTACTCCTTTTTTTCCCGCCACTCTTACCTTCTGGTTTGATTATGACCTTTTTAATACCGTTTTCCTCCCTTATCTCCACCCACGAAAATACCATGGCAGAAGATAACAGGAGAGATAGGATTACCGTAGCAAAGACTGTTAGTCTTTTCATAGCTCCTCCTTTTGTTGGTTTTTTGAACATTAAGAATGTCCATATTTAAATCATACAGTTTCTAAATTAAGAAATAATTAAATGGAGGTTAAATTTTTTTAATTAACCCAAATAATGCAGATATTGCTCAAAAATTTATTTAGCTCGATAAATTTATTGAATTATCTCGGATAGTGGTATCGATAAAAATATGCGTAATACAATCATTTCACGGTACACTAAGGTATCGAAAATAAATTTTTTCGCAACATCCGCATTATTTTGAATGAATTTTCCTGGGTTAAGGTTATGCTTTCTCTTTTGGAAGGGATAGTGTGAAAGTTGTTCCACTACCGAGAGTGCTATCTACCGAGATAGTGCCGCCATGACTGTCTATGATCCATTTAGCGATTGATAGACCGAGGCCCGTGCCTCCGAGTTTTCTCGAGCGCTCCTTATCGACCCTGTAGAATCTTTCGAAGATATGAGGGATATCCTTTTCAGGAATACCTATACCAGAATCGCTTATTCTTATTTGGACAGACTGATCATTATCCTCAGTAGAAATCGTTACCGTGCCACCTTCAGGCGTGTATTTAATTGCGTTCTGGATAATGTTTGAGAAGGCCTGTTCGAGGAGATTGATATCTCCGTAATATTCGATTCCCTCTTTGTAATTCTCAATGATTCTTACCCCTTCGTGATCGACCCTCTCGATTATTGCCTTTAAAAGGTGGTTTATATCAAACCAGTTTTTTCTTATCTCTATTATGTTATTATCAGCCCTTGCGAGGAATAAGAGATCGTCCGTTATCCTGATAAGCCTGATGACATCAAAGAGGTTGCTTCTCAAGACATCTTCATATTCCTCAGGACTCCTCCTTTTTCTCAGGGAAACCTCGATACTACCTCTTAAAGATGTAAGAGGAGAGCGTATCTCATGGGATACATCCTGCGTAAACCTCTTCTGTGTCTCTGAAAGGTTTCTGATATTTTCCATTACTCCATTAAATATCTCAATGACCCTTTCTACCTCTTTGCCTTTAATCCCGGTCTCTAAGTCTTTTTTGATCCTTCCTGCCTTAAGTTGTTCAGCAAAGGTGGTTAATGTCATGACAGGTGAGATAGACTTTTTCGAAATCAGCCAGCTCAATATGATTGCCGCCAAGACAAAGATGGCAGAGATAGTTATGAGAAATCTATTCACCCCTCCTGTAATTTCCTCGGTCTCTTCAAGGGATTTAGTTAGGGTTATGACCCTGTTCTTGGATAAAGGGAAATATATCACCCTGTGGTTTTGTCCCCTGAATCTTATGGTTTCGAAAACGGTTGACCCCCCAAAGGCCTGATTCATCAAATCCCTGTTAATAGGCCAAAGATGGTCTGATGTTATGGAACTTACAGAAATCTGACCTCCTTCATTTGTTATCTGGAAATAATCACCTTTGACCTTCTCTATCATCTTTTCATTTGTCCTTAGTCTTGGCTGTTCGTTACCATGAGAAATACTGGAGGCCCTTTCGAGCAACTCAATATCAACGGCTTCGTAAAATCTCTTTTCAATATTCGATGAAAGTAAGAATAATGTGATTATAAATATGACGGTGAAGGAAAGGGCAACTAAGATGAAGATTCTGAACCGGAAAGACTTAATCATCTTCAGCCTTTAAGATATAACCTGCTCCCCTTATGGTATGGATCAGTTTTCTTTCTGAGCCTGAGTCTATCTTTTCTCTCAGAAACTTAATGTGAACATCCACGACATTGCTTCCAGGGTCAAAGTTATAACCCCAGACATTCTCTATAATCTGTGTCCTCGATAGGACCCTACCGCTATTTCTCAGTAGATATTCGAGGAGAGAAAACTCCTTAGGAGTAAGGGTTATTTCCCTGTTACCCCTGTAAACCCTTCTCGATAGAAGTTCCATTCTCAGGTCGTCGATGGTGAGTTCATTAATTGTATCAGGAACCCTCCTCAATAATGCCTTAATCCTGGCAAGTAGTTCTGAGAAGGCAAAGGGTTTCGTGAGGTAATCATCGGCTCCGCTTTCAAGACCCTGCACCTTACTTTCTACAGAATCCACTGCTGTCAACATAAGGATAGGAACCCGTCGGTCTTTCTCTCTTATTTTTTTACATATTTCTATACCATTTATTCCAGGAAGCATGATGTCGAGGATTATGAGGTCATAATCATTTGACAGTGCCATTAATAGGCCTTCTGATCCAACCTCTGCAATATAGACGGAATAGAATTCTTCCTCGAGTCCCTTCTTTATAAAGGCTGCAACATTTCTTTCATCTTCAACCAATAATATCCTCATTCGCAAAATTCCTGTGTACACCTTATTGCCTCGAAGGCAAGGAGTACCCTTTTCTCTCTTTCAAACTTTTCTGACGGGAATGGTATGAACTTTAAGTTCGACATAATTTCTTCTGCCTCCCCTCTTGAAGGGATAGAATCAAGCCCCTCTCCTGTAAGCTTTCCTGTTATGGAATCAAAGATCAGGGCCTTCAATCCATCTGTGGCAACAGCTATCGGGATCTGATAAGTGTCAACAACCCTTGCGAAGGAGACTACATGTCTCTGCCTCGAATCGAGGGCACCAGGTGAGCACTTAATGACCACCAATCTTTTACCTTTGATTTTGACAATAAAGTCTGATGAGACAGGTGTCTTCTCTCCATTCAGTTCAATATCAAAGACCCTGTCAGTTTCTATCTCTTCTTCGGAATAGCCTTTCTGAAAGAGGAATTCCCTGATAATCTCCCTTATTGTATCGAGGGTTATTTCTGCCTCTCTTTCCTTCTTCTGGATCTTTTCCTCGATCATCTTCTGTCTTTCCTTGTAATCCATAGCGACAATCAATGAAAGGACTTCTCCTTAACAAGCATGACATTAAGGGGGATTGAGTTAACGAGGATTCCATCAAGATAGTTTTCTATCCAGTATGTGCCAGGCTCTCTAAATTCTAAATTGAGATGTATAGATATGTCTCTGTGTTTGAAACGGGCATCAACGAGTTTGAGCCTTGTCACGGACTCTCGCAATACGGTTTTTCTATCAGGTGAGAGAATCCTCAATGTTGCTTCGAACTCGCCGAGGCCATCGGCCCATTCATTCATGATGGCCAACCGTGGATGTATTGCCGGAAAACTTGTGGCATATATGTTTTCGAATATACCCATGAGACTTATCTTCCCGCCAAGTTCCTGTCTTATGTCATCACATAGCAGGGTAAAGTTAAGCTGAGGTCTCATCTTCTCTGCCATTTAATATTATAACCTAACTAACGCCCTTCTTATAAAGGCAATGAAGAATATCAACGAAAGAATAATAACTATCATACCACCTGGGGCTAAGTCATAAATGTAAGAGATAAAGAGACCCAACACTGTCGATACCATAGCTGAAAGGGAGGAAATTACAAGCATCAAGTAAAGTCTGTGCGTTAATAATCTTGCAATAGCGCCAGGTATCACGAGTAGTGCTGATACGAGTATAACGCCAACAACCTTTATCCCTATAACAATAGCTATGGCCATCGAGACGAGGAAGAAAGATTTCATAAATCGTACAGGTATTCCGTTGATTATAGATAGTTCCTCATTGAAGGTTATATATAACAGGTCCTTCAGAATAAAGGAAAATACAACGACGAGAACCAGAGAGAGACCTGTCGCTATGTAAACCTCTTCAGTACTAATTGCAAGGATGCTGCCAAAGAGGTAGCCGAAGAGGTCGATTGTGTAACTTTTTGAAAGGCTGATGAGCAGTATGCCGAGGGCCATTGATGTTGAAAAGAATATGCCTATTGATGTATCTTCAGCGAGCCTACCCTTTTCACTGATAGTATCAATGGCAAAGGCAACAATTATGCAATAAATCAGCGCACTCAGGGTTGGGTTGATACCGAGGAAAAAGCCAATAGCAACGCCTCCAAAGGCTGCATGGGATATACCAGAACCGAGGAATGAGACCCTTCTTAATATGATAAAGACAGAGATCATGCCGCAGAAAAGGGCCATGGCCATTCCCGCAATAAAGGCCCTCTGCATAAATCCATAACTGAGTATCTCTGTCATTTTACCTCTGGTCTGAGTCTCTCACACTTCTCACATAATCCAGTATGCATTATTATCTCCACGCTTTTGCCATAGAGTTCTTTAATGACCTCTCTGTCAAAGGCCCCGAGCGGATTTCCATGATAATGGAGCGTCCTGTTAAGACAGGCTATTTCATCAACATAGGTGGTTATAGTGCCTATGTCATGGGAGACCATTATTATTGTTAGATTGAACTTTCTCTGAAGTCCTCTCAAAAGGTGGTAGAAGTCCTCCTGTCCAACAACATCGATCCCTGTGCTTGGCTCGTCAAGGATAAGGATCTTAGGCCGCCCTGCAAGTGCCCTCGCTATCGAGACCCTTTGCTGTTGACCTCCCGAAAGGGAACCAAAAAGATGGTTTTCATAACCCTCCATACCCATGATTGAAAGCATCTCTCTTGCCCTATCCCTGTCATCTTCGGAGTATCTTCTCAATAATCCCTTCCTCGGTAATCCCATCATGACAACATCAAGGGCTGTCATAGGAAAACCTGCGTCAATGTTTTGATGTTGTGGAAGATAGCCGAAGATACCTTTTTCCCTCTGCCTTTGCGGTTCCACGCCAAAGACAAGGGCTTTTCCCTCGAAAGGTTTTATGAGGCCAATCATGACCCTCAACAGGGTTGTCTTTCCGCTTCCATTCGGTCCAACAATGCCGAGGAATACCCCTTCATTTATATCGAGATTAATATCATGTAAAACTTCCCTGCCATCGAGTCTTACTGATAAGTTATGTATCTCTATTGCCTTCATACTATCTCAGGGCCTTCTCGAGTACCGAGAGGTTATAGTTCATGAGACCGATATAACTGTTCCTGCCTTTAATGTGTGGACCTCCTATCGGATCGAGGAAGAAAAGCCTTGCCCCCGTCTCTCTGGCTATGGTTTCTGCTGCCTTTGGATTGAACTGCGGCTCGGCAAAAATAACCGTGCTCTTGGTCCTTCTTATCGCCTCAATGATCCTGGCGATGTGGGCAGGACTGGCCTCCTTACCAGGTGACTCCTCTATTATTTCTATGACCTTGAGACCATATCTTCTTGAGAAATAGTTCCAGGCAGAATGGAATGTGACGAATTCCCTTGTGCGAAATCCCTTTACAGATTCGGTTATCCTTGAGTGAAGTCTCTCCAGCTCCCTTTTAAAACTCGTTGTATTCTGAATATAATAGGTCTTATTAGATCGGTCGAGGTCTATTAGCGTATCTCTTATCCTGTCTACCATCATCATAACCATTACAGGGTCAAGCCATATGTGGGGATCAAAGATCTCTTTTTCTTTATTCTCATGTCCGTGATCTTCTCTTAAAAGGGGAAGGCCTTTGGATAATATCTCGACCCTTGGTCTTTTGCTAAGAGATTTTATGACCTTTTCTGACCAGAACTCCAGGCCTCCCCCGATCAGGAAGATAGCCTCTGCCCTGTTCAGCTTTTTCATGTCCGAGGGCTTAGGCTCAAAGGTATGGGGGGAGGCGCCAGGAGGTATTATAAAGTCTACTCTTACTTTCTCACCACCAACCTGTTCTACTATATCCTTAAGAGGATAAATGCTTACAATAATCTCTACCCGTTCCTGACCCGAGGCTGCTGAGAGAAAAATTGACAGGAGAAAAATCTGGAAGGCGATGAGACTTGACAGTATCCTAATCATGAATAATTATAACCCATAATTGGAATTAATTCTCTTTTGATGTTATCATATTGACTGGAAAGAATGTATAGAGTAGACCTTCATATTCACTCGAAGTACAGTGGAGACAATGACTCTGAGCCAGAAGAGATCATCAATAAGGCGATAGAAGCAGGTCTTGATGCCATAGCCTTTACAGAACATTACTCCTATGAGGCCTCTGAGTTCGTAGAATCACTGAGGCACAAATATAATTCAATAGAGATACTTCGGGGTGTTGAGTTCTCAACTCCTGATGGCCACTGCCTTATCTTTGGGGTCAATACTGACAGATTATCTATCAGGGAAGTCCCACTTGATGAGGTGATAGATATTATTACTTTAGCAGGTGGTGTTATAATCCCGACCCATCCATACAGGGGAATAAATAGCATGGGTGATACTATTAGAAAGGTGAAGGGGTTTTCTGCAATCGAAGGATTTAATGGTCTTAATATGTATCATTTGAATCAGAAGGCCATTGATGCAGCAAGGGATCTAGGACTCCCATATACAGGCGGTTCTGATGCTCACAGACCTGAAGATGTTGGCTCCTGTTATACAGAATTCGATGAGCCTGTTAGGGAAGACAATATTGTGAAGATTCTTAAAGGCGGCAATTATTATGGCGTTGATAGAAGAAAGATCAGTAGGATAGTGGAAAGGAGGATATAAATGGGAGAGGTGAAGACAGCACTGGAAAAGGCCCTTGAAAAGGTGAAGGAAATAAAGGCACTTACAGAGGAAGAAAAGCTCGAGATCAGGGATAAAGAAAAGATTAAGACAACCCTCGCCTCTTTTTTCAGGGGTGAATTAACAGTAGAACAGATGGTCGAGAGGTTAAAGGGTGCAAAGAGAGAGAGCATAGTAGAGGCCCAGAAAAACCTTGCTGAATTGATAAGACTGAATATATCTGAGGAAGAATTAAATCAGAAGAAAGATGCCCTGATTTCGTTAGAAACGCTTAAGGAGCGAAAAGATGTTATTGCCGTTGAAGAGGCATTAAATGTCATAAGGAGGATTCAAAGGGAATACAATGATCTGAAGGATAAGGCCATTCAGGAGGTGAGGGTAGCTATAGAACAGAACCCCCACCTAAGGGTGAGGCCTGTCAGGCTTCCAGATGGTAGGGTAGTTCAGGCAACCCTCACGGTTGATGAGGCCCTTCAGGAGAGATTATCAGAGTTTATCGAGGAGCATGATAAGAGGTATGAAAGGATGTTTTCCAGGGCTGTTGAGAGGTTGAAGAGCGAACTAAGGTAATCTCCTTGCGATAGCCTTTCTTATCTCTTCAGCGAGAAAGAGGGTTATGGCAAAGGGGATGAGGATAAGCCAGACTTTAGCAGGTATCGGCGATGTCGAGAATATCGTGTTTCCTAATGGATGGTAGACTATGAAGGTCTGCAGGGCGATCTCAAAGGCTATACCGATAAAGATGAGCTTGTTTGAGAAGAATCCTATGCTGAAGATGGACTCCTTGAAAGACCTGCAGGCAAAGACATTTGCAATCTGAGTTATGATTATTGCTGTCAGGCAGGCTGTTGTTGCCTGCATGTAAAGAAGATCCTTTGGATGGAGCATCTCACCCTCCCAGCCCCCTGAGTGCAGGACATAGAAGAATCCGAAGAGGCCGGCTGCTGCCTCAATAGTTCCGAGGAAGAGATAGGCACGACTTAAGAGTTTGAGATTTAATAACCTCTCTTCAGGTGATCTCGGGGGTCTTTTCATTACCTCAGCGGTAGGTTTCTCTGCCCCAAGGGCTAATGCAGGAAGCATGTCAGTTCCTAAGTCAACGGCGAGTATCTGCATAATCGTAAGGGGAAGAGGGATCCTGAACAGGACATAGGCGAGGTAAGGGACTATCTCAGGGATGTTGGATGAAAAGATATAGCTGATGAACTTTCTAATGTTTTCATAAACGGCTCTTCCCTCTTCAATGGCATTTACAATAGTTGCAAAGTTATCATCCATGAGTATCATATCAGCGGCCTCTTTTGCCACATCAGTGCCAGCAATTCCCATGGCGATACCAATGTCTGCCTTTTTCAATGCCGGTGCATCATTGACCCCATCTCCTGTAACGGCAACCCTCTCTCCGTCTTCCTTAAGTAATGTCACGACCCTGAGTTTATGCTTTGGCGTCATCCTCGCAAATATTATCTCTTTTTCTGAAAGTTTCTCTCTGAGTTCTCTGTCGCTCATCCTCACGAAGTCATGGCCTTCTATTACAACAGGATCTCCCCTCACAAGACCTATCTCCCTTGCTATTGCCTGAGCTGTTCTGCTCCCATCCCCTGTTATCATGATTATCCTTATCCCTGCCTCATGGCATTTACTGATGGCTTCCTGTACCTCGGGCCTGGGCGGGTCTTCAAGTCCTATAAGGCCGAGAAAGATCATCTCTTTTTCAATGGCTGAAGGCTGAAGGTTGAAAGTAGAGGAGTCTTGCATATCTATCTCCCTGAAGGCAAAGGCAAGAACCCTGAGACCCCTGTCCATCATAGAATGGGCTGCATCCATTATCTGACTCTTGCCTGCATCATCAAGAAGGGTTTTTTCTCCTTTTATTAAAGTGTAATTACACAGTGGTAATACACTTTCGAGAGCACCCTTAGTGAAGGCAAAGATAGGCTGCTGCTTATGCGAAAGATTTTTATCCTTCCTTAAGCCTAAAGCCTTCAGCCTTTGAAGGGTGGTCATCCTCTTTCTCTCGGAATCAAATGGGATTTCTGATATTCGCTCGGACTTTATATCTCCGATATTTTCCCTTGCATATTTAAAGAGAGC
>JBKBUA010000118.1:0-5502 GCA_046290845.1 Thermodesulfovibrionales bacterium | reverse complement strand
GAGCCTTCCTCTCCTGCCCTTGCCACTATAAAAAGATCAGGATTCAATTCTCTGGCGCTTAAGACAACGTAGAGGTTCTCTGCATCCGTGGGAAGAACCGAAATGAGACCCTTAGCCCTTTCAACACCTGCTTCTTTAAGAACTTCGTCCTTTGTTGCGTCTCCCGGAAGTAACAAAATGTCTTCCTTTTCTGGCAGATTAACTTCAGGGCTTTTCTCAATAACAACATGCTTTATGTGCTTACTCTTCAGCTCTCGACATATAATCTTTCCCATCCTTCCATAACCACAGATGATATAATGACCTTTCATCTCCCTCATCCTCTTTTCCAATCTACTCCTCCCGAATATCTCCTTTATCTCTCCCTCAAGTATTATCTTTGCCCCGTTATTCAGGGCATAAAGGACAGTACCAACACCACCTATTATAAGAAAGATAGTAAATATCCTTCCATTCTCTGAAAGCTCTTTCACCTCCTTGTAACCAACAGATGCCAGTGTTATTATAGTCATGTAAATAGAGTCGAGAAAACTCCAGCCTTCAATATTCATATATCCGACTGTACCAAAGGCTACTATAGAGGTTATCATCACGAGTGATATGAGTAGTTTTCTTCTCAGTTCTTCCAATTCAATAACCCATTAACTGCTTTATAAACTGCTCTATACCTTTTCTGTGAGAACCTTCCCAGTAAACCTTACCGCAGTTGCTGCATTGATAGAAAGATCGGGTATTAAGAAAGATATATTCAGGCACATCGTTTCTGACCTTAAATTTGTCTACAGGATGGACATCCCCGTTACAAACAGGACAAAGTGTAAAAGGGCGGGGTTTGATACCCTGCCCTTTTATCCACTGGAGAAATTCCTTCAATTGGTCTCTTAGATCATTTGACTTTACAAGGATTATTCTCTCTACCTTTCTGCTTCTTGAAAGACCTGTATCTCTTGTGATTATTATCCTTCCCTGCCGACGGGCAAGCCTGACCAGGTCATTATCTCTGATATCTCTATAATAAAGCGTATCGAAACCGAGTATTCTCAGCCATCTCGCAAGACTTCCAAGCATTGAGTCGGCGATGAAGCGAACCTCACTCATTTACCTCCGTACCTTCTGATACTTCTTCCTCCCTTTTTTCTTCGGTCACTGCCGCAAAGAGTTGAGGCAACTCTCTCTTTACAAAGGTATTCCTGTACCTGAGCATGCCTGTCCCAGCAGGTATTATCCTTCCCATGATAACATTTTCCTTCAAGCCCCTGAGTTCATCAATCTGGGCATTGATGGCGGCCTCTGTGAGCACCCTCGTTGTCTCCTGGAAGGATGCAGCAGAGACCCATGATTCCGTTGATAAGGAAGCCTTTGTTATTCCGAGGAGTACTGGCTTACCCTGAGCAGGTGTACCACCAGAGGCCTTGATCTTCTCATTTTCGGATTGAAATACAGCCTTGTCAACCTGCTCTCCAACGAGGAACATTGTATCTCCTGGGTCTTCAATTCTTACCTTCCTCATCATCTGTCTCACAATAACCTCGATGTGCTTGTCATTTATAGAGACACCCTGAAGTCTGTACACCTTTTGAACCTCGTCAACGAGATACCTCTGTAACTCCTTTGGACCGAGAATATCGAGGACACTGTGAGGATTAACCGCTCCATCCATTAAGGCCTCGCCAGCCTTAACAAAATCACCCTCATGGACACTTACATGCTTACCCTTAGGAATGTAATATTCCCTTACCTCTTCACCGCCTCTAACAACAACTACCCTCATTCCCTTATGGGCTCCCCTGAACTCCACTATACCATCAATCTCCGTAACGATTGCCTGTTCCTTAGGACGTCTCGCCTCAAACAACTCAGCCACCCTCGGCAGACCTCCTGTTATATCCTTTGTCTTTGTTGTCTCTCTCGGTATCTTTGCTAAGACATCACCAGGGTATACAATATCATTCTTCTCTACCATTATATGAGCCCCGGCCGGCAATATATAACGGGCAAGGTTGTTTGTTCCTGGAATCTTGAGTGTTGCCTTGCCCTGTTCATCCTTTATAGATATGCGAGGCCTCATAGTAGCAGGATAGTCGATTATAACCTTATGGGCAAGACCTGTTATCTCATCAACCTCTTCCTTAACAGAAACTCCTTCGACTATATCTCCGAGGGCAACCTTACCACCAACCTCGGTTAGGATTGGAGTTGAATAAGGGTCCCATTCAACCAGTTTCTGTCCTGGCTCAACCTTTTCTCCGTCCTTTACCCTGAGTTTTGCACCATAAACAAGGTTATACTTTTCTTTTTCTCTCCCCTGTTTGTCCACAACCGCAAGGAGGGCATTCCTGTTAATTACAACAAGCGAGCCTTCCCTGTCCTTGACAGCCTTAACATTTATAAACTTGACCGCCCCTGCATTCTTCGCCTCCAGAACAGCCTGTTCTATGACCTTTGTGGCTGCACCACCTATGTGGAAGGTTCTCATCGTCAACTGTGTCCCTGGCTCACCTATTGATTGAGCCGCAATTATACCAACTGCCTCTCCAATCTCGATAAGTTGACCTCTGCCAAGGTCACGGCCATAACATTTGGCACAGACACCATACTTTGTCTCACAGGTCAGAACTGAACGAATCTTGACTTTATCAATTCCTGCCTCGATAACCTTCTGTGCTAATTCTTCATTAATCTCCTCGTTCTTCTTTACAATTATCTCTTTTGTTACAGGGTCAACTATGTTTTCCACTGCATAACGACCTATAATCCTCTCCTCGAGAGGCTGGATTATCTCACCGCCTTCAATCAGTGATGTAAGGGTAATCCCGTCTATGGAACCACAGTCATCTTCCGTAACTATCACATCCTGCGCAACATCAACGAGCCTTCTCGTAAGATACCCTGAATTGGCTGTCTTCAAGGCAGTATCAGCAAGTCCCTTACGTGCACCATGAGTCGAGATAAAGTACTGTAACGGTGTGAGACCCTCCCTGAA
Organism: Thermodesulfovibrionales bacterium; assembly: GCA_046290845.1. Classification (GTDB taxonomy): domain Bacteria; phylum Nitrospirota; class Thermodesulfovibrionia; order Thermodesulfovibrionales; family UBA9159; genus JBBIPQ01. The sequence continues at coordinate 2,519 of JBKBUA010000118.1, read as the reverse complement.
GTTTGCCTTAATAGGTGTCTCTATAATCTCACCTGAAGGCTTAGCCATCAATCCCCTCATGCCAGCAAGCTGTCTGATCTGGGCTGCGCTTCCCCTTGCCCCTGAGTCTGCCATCATAAAGATGCTATTAAAGGATCTCCTTTCCTTCATCTCATCCTCAGAGAGTTTTCTGCCATCCTCTGCACCAAGCTCCTTCATCATCTCTTCGGCAATTCTCTCTGTTACATTAGCCCAGATATCAATAACCTTGTTGTATCTTTCACCCTGTGTTATCAAACCATCGGCATATTGTTTCTGTATCTCAACAACCTCTTTTTCTGCCTCCCTTATCAGCTCTGCCTTTCTTGATGGAATATGCATATCATCCATACAGATTGAGATGCCCGATCTCGTTGCGTAATCAAAGCCCATCTTTTCGAGTTTGTCGAGAAACTCTACCGTTGTCCGCCTGCCGAGTCTCTTGTAAGAATAGTCTATTATATTTCCAAGTTCCTTCTTGGTTAATTCCTTATTTATAAAGCTGAAGGGTATCCCTTCAGGAAGAATCTCGCTGAAGATAACCCTTCCACAGGTCGTTTCCACCAGCTGCCCGTTAATCCTTACCTTTATCCTGGCATGCTCTTCGAGACTGCCTGAATCATAAGCTATCCTTACCTCTTCTGGGTCAGCAAAGATCTTTCCTTCACCCCTCGCCCCCTTTCTCTCCTTTGTAAGATAATAAATACCCAGAACCATATCCTGTGTAGGCACCACTATGGGCTTTCCGCTGGCAGGAGACAGGATATTATTAACTGACATCATAAGGACCCGAGCCTCTATCTGTGCCTCAATAGATAGTGGCACATGGACAGCCATCTGATCACCATCAAAGTCGGCATTGAAGGCTGTACAGACAAGGGGGTGCAACCTTATTGCCTTTCCTTCAACAAGGACAGGGTCGAAGGCCTGGATACCGAGTCTGTGCAGTGTAGGCGCCCTGTTCAGAAGCACAGGATGCTCGCTTATAACCTCCTCGAGGGCATCCCAGACTTCTGGCCTCTCCTTTTCAACGAGTTTCTTTGCGGCCTTCAATGTTGAAGCATAACCCCTTTCTTCGAGCTTATTGAATACAAAGGGTTTAAATAGCTCTAAGGCCATCCTTTTCGGAAGACCACACTGATGAAGTTTCAATTCAGGGCCAACGACAATTACAGAACGTCCTGAATAATCAACCCTCTTACCGAGAAGATTCTGTCTGAATCTTCCCTGCTTACCCTTTATCATGTCACTTAAGGACTTGAGAGGTCTCTTCGTAGCAGCCTTTAGTACCCGACTCCTTTTACCGTTGTCAAAAAGGGCATCTACAGCCTCCTGAAGCATTCTCTTTTCATTCTTAATAATGACGCTCGGCGCCTTGAGTTCTACCAATCTCTTGAGCCTGTTATTCCTGTTGATAACCCTTCTGTACAGGTCATTGAGATCAGAGGTTGCGAATCTGCCCCCCTCAAGAGGAACAAGGGGTCTCAACTCTGGTGGTAGAACTGGGATAACATCCATTATTACCCACTCGGGCTTGTTCCCTGACTGCCTGAAGGCCTCAACAATCTTGAGCCTCTTCGTGAGCTTCTTCTTGAGTCCCAGTGAGGAGGCCTCCTTAATCTTTACCTTAAGGTCTGCAGAAAGGGCATCGAGATCGAGTCTTCTCAAAAGCTCCCTCACCGCCTCGGCACCCATCCCAGCCTTAAAACGGTTACCGTACTCAATGAGATTCTTCTTGTACTCCTCTTCAGTCAAAAGGTCTTTTTCCTTCAGAGGTGTATCCCCCGGATCTATCACGATGTAATTCTCAAAATACAAAACCTTTTCAAGCTGTCTCATCGTCACATCGAGAAGTATACCTATCCTGCTTGGCACACCCTTGAGGAACCAGATATGAGCAACAGGTGTGGCAAGTTCGATATGACCCATTCTCTCTCTTCTCACCTTTGCCTGGATAACCTCAACACCACATTTATCGCAGACAACACCCCTGTGTTTCATCCTCTTATACTTCCCGCAGAGACATTCCCAGTCCTTCACGGGGCCAAAAATCTTTGCACAGAAAAGGCCATCCTTTTCAGGCTTGAAGGTTCTGTAGTTTATAGTCTCAGGTTTCTTGACCTCTCCGTATGACCATTCCCTGATCTTTTCAGGTGAGGCTATCTTTATCCTTATTGCCTCAAAATCTGTTGTTGACTTAGGTTTTTGAAAAAGGGCATAGATCTCTTCTACCAAACTCATTCCCCCTTACTTTTTTTCTCCAGTAGTTCTACATCAAGACAGAGACTCTGGAGTTCTTTTATTAATACATGGAAGGACTCTGGAATTCCTGTTTCCAGAGTCGCATCTCCCTTAACAATTGCTTCATACATACGGGCCCTACCTGTTACATCGTCACTCTTAACAGTAAGAAACTCCTGCAAAGTATGAGCTGCACCGTAAGCCTCAAGTGCCCAGACCTCCATCTCACCAAGCCTCTGACCACCAAACTGGGCTTTTCC
>JBKBUA010000117.1:3817-5712 GCA_046290845.1 Thermodesulfovibrionales bacterium | reverse complement strand
CAGTTTGACGGGAAGGTTGTAATGGCCTTTCTCAATACAACGGCAGGGAGGGGAAAGATACATGATTCATGAGAAAGAGAGGATAGAGTTCAGGCTTTTGAATGACGCAAAGAGGTATGAAGCTATAGTGTTGTCTTCGGATGATAACAGAATTTCTTTTAAATCTCAGGAACCGCCTATCGAGATATTGAAGGGGAAAAGTATAGTTGTTACAATTCGGAGCGAAGACCAGATTAGTGAATACTATGCAGAGGTCTATGACATCGAGGGAGATATGGTAATGGCAAGATGGATGTGGGAGAAATCAAGACAGTACTTCAGGGTGGATGATGCCTTTCCTGTAGATTTAAAGAAAGTTGAGAACATTCCAATAAAAAGGTCGAGGGTCTTTCTCGGTTATCCTGCCGAGAGAGAGAATGTTGAGGTAGAGGCCCCTGATGAGACGATAAGCCCGAAATTATGGAAACTCCTCACTGATATAAATACAAAGCTCAGTCTCATCCTCGAAAAACTCCAGTTCGATGAGGAGGGATTTATCAAGGCAGAGATGAGGCATGTAAATGTGAGTGCATCAGGCATAAAATTCAGGGTGGATGAGAAGGTGGAGATCGGGGATACCGTTGAGATAAAGATGCTCCTTCCTACCTGTCCGCCCACAGGGATAATTACCTATGGAAGCGTGGTGAGGTCAAAGGACTTAGGAAATGGTCAGTATGAAGTGGCCCTACATTTTACTGATATAGAGGATGAGGTACGAGATGAGATAATTCAATACACATTAAAGAGACAGAGGGAATTGATAAGAAGACAGAGGCAGCAGAAGGGTGAATAGGGGTGAAGGCTGATGGATCGAGCGAGTCTGATAGGCATGATACTCGGTATCTCCGCTGTGGTACTGGGCAATGTCCTCGAGGGTGGGAAGATAAGGTCACTCCTTCAGCCAACAGCAGCTGTCATTGTCTTTGGCGGGACCTTTGGAGCCACTCTTCTGAGTGCGCCACCAAATGTCATTCTCAGGGCACTCTTAGCCCTTCGGGAGGTCTTCTCAGGTCAGAAGGATGAGAGAGAAATCTTAATCAAGGATATAGTAAGGTTTGCCACTGTAGCAAGGAGGAACGGGTTGATAGCCCTCGAATCCGAGATAGAAAGGATAGAGAATCAGTATTTCAAGAGGGCATTGAGACTGGCTGTAGATGGCATGAGTCCAAAGATGCTCAGGGAGACAATGGAACAGGACAATATTTCTTTTGAAGAAGGAAGAAGGCGTATTGCCAAGGTCTATGAAACGGCAGGTGGTTTTGCACCGACCATCGGGATACTCGGTGCTGTTCTTGGTCTTATTCATGTAATGGAAAACCTTTCAGATCCGTCAAAATTAGGGGCTGGGATAGCAGTTGCCTTTGTAGCAACGATCTACGGAGTTGGCTCTGCTAATCTGATATTCTTACCAATATCTAAGAAACTGATTAACAGAGCTAACGAGGAACTGAGAACGAGGGAGATGATCTTGGAGGGGGTCTCAGGTATCCAGACAGGCATAAATCCTCATTATTTAGAGGAAAGGTTAAGGGTGTATATTTAGTGGATAGTGGTCAGTAATGATGAAGAGAAAAAGGGAAGAAGAGGAAAACACGGACAGATGGGTGGTATCCTATGCTGACTTCATTACCCTCCTTTTTGCCTTTTTTACGACGATGTATGCCATAAGTCATGTTGACCTCGGTAAGCTCGAGATGTTTGCGGGATCAATGAGGTCGGCCTTTAAGGCAAATGGAGCTGAAAAGATAATTACTATTGAAGGTATTAAGCCTGTTGATTACGGGATCTTTAATATAGAGAAGGAACTCAAGACTGCCATGGATAAATTTGATAAAATAGAAGGTATAACAACCGTA
>JBKBUA010000117.1:2351-3718 GCA_046290845.1 Thermodesulfovibrionales bacterium | reverse complement strand
AATGGAGACCTATTGCATCAAATGTTACGCCAGAGGGAAGAGCGAAGAACAGAAGGGTAGAGATAATCTTCGAGGCTGGAGATGGCAAAGATACTAATAATAGATGACTCAATAATAGACCATGACCTGATAAGGCTATCCTTCAGCAGGCATGGTTCTGGGTATGATGTGACCTTTGTATCAACAGGTACAGCAGGCCTTGAGATTGTAAAAAGGGAGGCCTTTAGTGCTGTCTTTGTGAGTCAATATCTTCCTGATATGGACGGTTTTAAGTTCCTGAGGAGATTTAAAAAACTCGGCATAGATCTTCCCGTAATAATGCTTACCCATGATTCTAACAGGAAGATTGTCATGAGGGCATTAAAAGAGGGTGTAATAGATACACTAACAAAAAGTATTAGATACTTTGACTACATGCCCTTTGTATATGAGAGGGCAGTGGCGAGGTTTGAACTTGAAACCGAGAGGTATAACCTTGAGGGACTTATAAAGCGAAGTCAGCAGCAATGGATGGCGATCTTTGATAGTATAACTGATTATATCTTCATGACAGATTCGGAACACAGGATAGTAAAAACAAATATAGCAATGGCTGAGGTCTTTAAGAAGCACCCGAGGGACATAATAGGAACAAAGTGTTATGAACTCTTTGGAATAGATGAGTCAAGACTTATCTGCAAGTTCCCTGAGTTGCCAAGAACAGAGGAGATAACAATAAGGGATCAGATCTATCTTGTCAGTGTATTCCCTCTTGAATATGATGGTCAACAACTTTATGTCCATGTAATGAAGGATATAACAGAGATGAAGAGGTTAAAGGAACAGCTCTACCATTCTGACAAACTGGCGTCACTGGGCCTTCTCGTCTCAGGTGTCGCCCATGAGATAAATAACCCTCTTACGGGCATACTTGCCTATGCTGAACTGCTCAATATGAGGGTCAAGGATGAAGATGTAAGAAAGGACCTTGAAAAGATACTTCACAGTGCGGAGAGATGTAAGAGAATAGTCGAGAACCTCCTGACCTTTTCAAGACAAAGGGCGCCGTCGAGGAGCCTCGAATCGATAAATGAGATCATTGACAAGGCTATTGAGTTGAGGGCATACTGGCTCAGGACAGGCAATATAGAGATCGTTAGGGATTACGGACAGGACATTCCTACCCTTTATATAGACTCCCAGCAGATTCAGCAGGTGATATTAAATTTGATACTCAATGCAGAGCATGCAATAGTTGAATCAAAAAGAGAAAGGGGAATGATAAAATTCTCGACCTCCTTTGACAGCAGAAAACAGAGGGTCATAGCGAGGATAACAGACAACGGCACAGGAATACCTCAGGATATAATACACAGGATCTTTGACCC
>JBKBUA010000117.1:0-2252 GCA_046290845.1 Thermodesulfovibrionales bacterium | reverse complement strand
GACAAATGAAGAGGTAATTACCTTTAAAAGGGGTGATGGCTAAATGTTTGCAATAATTGGTATTGTTGTAGTGCTTGGCTCTGTTATCGGTGGATTCCTCATGGAAAAGGGGAATCTCCATGTCCTATTTCAGCCTGCTGAGGTCGTTATAATCTTTGGTGCTGCACTGGGTTCATTCTTTATAGCTTCACCTCCAAAGGTTGTCTCCCTCGTTGCAAAGAACCTTCCCCTGATAATAAGTTCAGGCGGGCAGAGCAAGGAAAAATATTTAGAACTCCTCACACTTCTATATCAACTCTTCTCAAAGATAAGGAAAGAAGGGCTCATATCAATTGAGTCTGATATCGAGAACCCTCAAAAAAGCCCTATATTTAAGAAATACAGTGGCATCCTTGCAAATCATCATGCAATAAACTTCATCTGTGACAACCTCAAGGTGATCATAACTACAAACGTCCCTCCACACGAATTAGATAGCCTTATGGAACTTGAGATAGATACCCATCACCATGAATCCCTTACCCCATCCCATAGCATCTCGAAGGTTGCGGATGCCTTACCTGGTCTCGGTATCGTTGCAGCGGTCCTCGGCGTTGTCCTCACGATGCAGTATGTTGACTCACCACCTGCTGTCCTCGGTCATAAGATAGGTGCTGCCCTCGTTGGAACCTTCATGGGTGTTCTTATGTGTTATGGCTTTGTTGGTCCCATGGCAACAAATTTGGAACATAAGGCAAAGGAAGAAAGCATATATTATCAGGTCATTAAGGTTGCCCTCGTTGCCTTCGTTGGTGGTGCTGCACCACAGATGGCGGTTGAGTTCGGAAGGAGGGCAATACCTGCAAAGGAGAAGCCGACCTTTGATGAGCTTGAAAAGGAATTGAGAAAGTCTAAATGAAGGAACAAAAGATAATCATAAAAAAGGTGAAAAAGGTAGGGGGGGAGGGCCATCACGGTGGCTCCTGGAAGGTTGCCTATGCAGATTTTGTGACGGCCATGATGGCCTTCTTCATCCTCCTTTGGCTTATATCGATGGTATCGCCAGAAAAGAGGGCGAGGATTGCTACATATTTCAAGCACTTCAGCATCTTTGAACAGAGCGGTTCATCCTTCATGGAAAAATCCAGCGAGGTCTTTAGCGAGACAGGAGAGTCAGCAAAAAAGGTACCCTATGAGATGTACGGACAGGGTACACCTGCAATGAAGCCCGAGGAATTCAAAGAGGCTATAAAAAAGGCTATCGAGGATAAACTGAGTGATATAAAGGATCAGATTATAGTTGATATCTTTGAAGGTGGCGTAAGGATCCAGCTTGTTGATAAAGAGGGCAAGCCGATGTTTGACCTCGGCTCTTCAAAACCAACGCCCATGGCGACCAGGATTCTACAGGTCATTGGTGATAATATCAAGGGCCTTCCAAATCCTGTTGCTGTTGAAGGTCATACAGATTCTCTTACCTATAAGTCATCGAGTTACAGTAACTGGGAACTATCCACTGAGAGGGCATTGACAGCGAGAAAGGAGTTAGAAAGATTTGGCCTCGACCCATCGAGACTCACGAGGGTTGCAGGTTATGCTGATACAGTGCCCTTCATTAAGGAGGACCCAAAGGATCCGAGGAACAGGAGGATAAGCATAATCCTCATGTTCCCTCAGAAATATTCTCAAAATTTATCAAGTCCATAGTATCTTCTCTTATCGCCATAGCGTAGATCCCTTTGTTACTCAGGTAACTGACTGTATTCTCCTGCATATATAATGAGGCAAATACCGGTATTATTTCTTTTCCCTCATATTCAGGGAAGTAATCAAAAAACTCCTTCTTTTCGAGGAATTCAACAAATTCCTCTATATAACTCTGGCGTGGTGTGGATTTTGTTTCGTTCAAGATGATTTTGTCATCGCAGACTGCAATAACATCGAATTCCCTGTGCCTTGTCCTGTCTTTCTGATTTCTCTTCAGGATCCTTACACCTAAGAATTCAATATCCTCACATCTAAAGTATTCCTTTGCTATCCTCGGAATATTTGGTGCTACTATGTCTTCTACGAGGGTTCCCATCTTATTTGCCAGTTCTCCCCACTGTCTGCTCATCCTTCTTCCCTCGCGCCTTATCTCATTTATGGCCATCTCTGTCTGGACGATGAATCGTCCCAGAAGTGCCTCCAGTCTGTCAACCCTATCTTCTAATTCAAAGGACATAATTTTATTTAGCTTACCACAAAATAATAGTTTTTAGAAGGATCAGTCC
>JBKBUA010000116.1:4708-5794 GCA_046290845.1 Thermodesulfovibrionales bacterium | reverse complement strand
TTACGATACCTTCCTGTCAATTGAAAGGAGACCACCGCCTTTTATCAATAATGAAAGAGATATTCCTACAACGAGGATATGGAATTCAAATCCCTCGCCTTTCTGCTGGCCGAACCAGTTCATAAAGAATCCATTTTGGAGATGATTCATATAAGCACATATAGCCATTGAGGCCCCAATGCCCAGTGCAGAGAGACGGGTAAAAAATCCAAGGATAAGGCCGATTGAGCCAAAGACCTCGATGAAGATAAGGAGAAGGGTGAGCAGGGGCGGAAAGTGCATCTTATCAGAGAATATCTCGATAGTCTTCAGTAGACCTGCTCCACCAAACCATCCAAAGGCCTTTTGTGCACCATGGGGAAATATTACTATACCGAGGGCAAGTCTCAAGAATAATGATGCTATACTGTCATCGGTCCCGAATATAAGCCTCTTAAGTCTCTTCATAACTCCCTCCTCAAATCGGTGAATTGGAGAAGTGGTGAATCGTGAAGATGCCCATTCACCTATTCACCTATCTCTTCATAACCCCTTCCCATTGCCTTTTCGAGGGCAGCGATAGCGATCCTGTAATCTGTAAGGGCCTGGATGTAAGCAGAGCGGGCATTCACATAGGAGGTTTCAGCATCGGTCACCTCTATCGGGTTTCCAACACCCGCTTCATACCTTCCCCTGGCAAGTTCCAGGTTCTCTGTTGCCTGTCTTACCACAAGTTCTGCGGCAGGTATCCTCTCCTCGGCCTCCTTGAGATTAAGATAGGCCTGTTGAACCTCTACATATATACTCTGCCTAAGGAGTTCTTCATTCGCCTTTATGGCGTAGAGATTTGCTTCTGCCTCTGCAACCTGATACCTTGTGAGGTAACCATTAAATATCGGTATACTTAGGGTTGCACCCAGATTCCATTCCCTTTCAAGGGGGAAATTGTTTCCTCCCCAGCCATAGTTTATCGTGCCTGATATGGTAGGATTGTAGTTCTTCCTAACAAGTTCAACTGACTGCTCCGCAGCCTTCCTCTTAGAAATAATTGACCTAAGGTCAGGACGGTTTTTTAAGGCAGATGATAGGGCATCGCTGAGTGTGACA
>JBKBUA010000116.1:0-4609 GCA_046290845.1 Thermodesulfovibrionales bacterium | reverse complement strand
GGCCTTTGCCTGACCAACCCTGCTTTCTGCTGCACTCTTACCACCTGCAGCAGCGCCTATTTTTGGTTGCTCTTTTAAGGCTATCTCGATGCATCTTTTGAGAGAAAGTACCTCTCCTCTCTTTATTACCTCCTCCTGTCCCGCCACAGGCAGTATACCACCAAAGACTATGCCTGGAGCGAGAAGTCCCGCTAATAGGGGGATTAGCGTAATGGCGGCTAAGAGCTTTCTATTCATACCTCAATGCCTCTATCGGGTCTAATAGTGATGCCTTATGGGCAGGATAGTAACCAAAGAAGATGCCCACAAGTCCTGAGAAACTGAAGGACAGGATTATAGCGAAAACAGAGATCGTTACAGGCCATCCAGCGAAATTAGAGATGAGTTTTGAACTGATAATACCGGTAATGATCCCTATTATACCCCCTGAAAGCGAGAGGATAAGGGCCTCGATTATGAACTGGAGTCTTATATCCCATGTCTTTGCACCTACCGCCATCCTTATGCCTATCTCCCTCGTCCTCTCTGTTACCGATACGAGCATTATATTCATTATACCTATCCCTCCTACTATAAGTGATACTGATGCAATGGCACCGAGCAGTATCGTCATGACTGCTGTAGACTGTTCCTGAACCTGCATTATCTGGGTGAGATTCCTCACAGTGAAGTCATTTTCCTGCTTTGGTCCTATCCTGTGTCTCTGTCTCAGAAGTTCTGTTATCTCCATCACAGCGGAATCCATAACATCAGGTGCCTTTGCCTTAACCATTATTATCCTCACCATTCCTGGAAATGTTGTTCCGAAGATCTTCTTCTGTGCCGTTGTTACTGGTATATAAATAACATCATCCTGATCCTGTCCTGTCGGAGACTGACCCTTTTTTTCGAGGACGCCTATAACTGTAAAGGGCACATTCTTTATCCTTATTACATACCCTACAGGATTAGCATCTCCAAAGAGATTATCCACTACCGTTTGACCGAGAATACAAACCTTTGTTGCTCCCCTTACGTCATCGTTACTGAAGTTTCTACCTGCTAATAGTCCCCAGTCCCTGACAGAAAGCATCTCAGGAGTAGTTCCTATAATACCTGTTGACCAGTTCATGGTTCCATAAATGGCCTGAGCAATGCCATTAAGGACAGGCGCTACATACTGAACAGAGGGGCATTCACGTTTGATAGCCTCTGCATCAGCCATTGAGAGGGTTGGTTGTGTTCCAGCTCCAAATCTAACACCACCAGCAGTAGTCGCACCAGGAAGGATCATGATGAGGTTGCTTCCCATACTCGATATCTGTGCAGCAATCCTGTTCTTTGCCCCTGTTCCGACAGCAAGCATCGCTATAACAGCACCAACGCCGATGATTATCCCCAGCATAGTGAGAAAGGATCGCATCTTATTTGCCCTTAGCGATCTCAAAGAGATCCTTATTGTTGAAGAGATTTCAATCATCCTGATACCTCGTCACTCATGATCATTCCATCGAGAAACCTGATAACCCGCCTGCTGTATCTTGCGATATCAGGCTCATGAGTTACGATTATAAGTGTAATACCCGATTCCTCATTTAATCTCTTAAAGAGATCCATTATCTCCTTACTCGTCTTTGTGTCGAGATTTCCTGTTGGTTCATCGGCAAGTATGATAGGTGCATTATTTACGAGTGCCCTCGCTATGGCGACCCTCTGTTGCTGTCCACCTGAAAGCTGGCTCGGATAATAATTCTCCCTTTCTGAGAGGCCGACCTTATTTAAGGCCTCCCTTGCCTTTTCCCTCCTCTCCTTTTGAGGAATGCCACTATAGATCATGGGTAACTCTACATTCTCGATAGCCGTTGTCCTTCTCAGTAGATTAAAACCCTGAAAGACAAAACCTATCTTTTTATTTCTTATTTGTGCAAGCTCATCGCGTTTGAATCCAGAGACATCGATCCCATCCAGGAGATACCTTCCCTGTGTTGGTCTATCGAGGCAACCGAGGATATTCATAAAGGTTGACTTCCCAGAACCAGAAGGACCCATAATAGATAAAAATTCGCCTTTCTCGATGCTCACTGTAACACCACAGAGTGCCTTAAGGTCAATATCACCGAGTTTGTATATCTTTGTTATCTCCTTTGCCTCAATGAGGGGCATTTAAAACATCCTCGGCCCTGTAACAGGACGCTTCTTTTCTTTGCTTAATGACTCTATAATTATATCATTTCCTTCTTTAAGACCTGATATGATCTCAGTGAAACTACCATCGCTTATGCCTGTTATAATCTCCTTTCTTACGGGCCTGCCATCCTCGAGTATCCAGACCCCTTTCCCCTTAGCAGGTATCTTATCCTTTTCAAGTCCTGGAGGCCTGAATCTCAGGGCAGCATTTGGTATCTTAAGAACATCCTTCTTTGCCTCAATGATTATCGAGACATTTGCTGTCATCCCGGGCTTTAATCGGAGGTCAGGATTATCAACCTTTACAACCACATCGTAAGTGACAACATTCTGGATTGTTATTGGTGCATTCCTGACCTGGAAGACCTTTCCCTTAAATATAGTATCAGGATAGGCATCAACAGTGAATTCAACGGTCTGACCTGTTTTTACCCTTCCTATATCTGCCTCTGAGACATTACAGTCTATCTGCATCTTTGTAAGGTCCTGTGCTATGGTGAAGAGGGTAGGAGTCTGGAAGCTTGCAGCAACGGTTTGGCCTACATCAACATTCCTCGATATAACTATTCCATCTACAGGAGAGACTATTCTCGTATACATGAGGTTTGTCTCTGACACCTTTAACGATGCCTTTGCCTGTTCAACCTGCGCCCTGGTAGCCTCCACCTGTGCCTTTGCTGTCTCGTAATTTGTCTCTGCCGTATCAAGGTCACTCTTAGCAATCAGGTTTTTCGAATAAAGAAACCTGTTTCTCTCCATCGTTCTCTTGGAATCAATGAGCGTTGCCTCTGCCCTTTGGAGGTTTGCCTGTGCTGTAGAGAGATTTGCCCTCGATTGTTCAACCTGTGCCTCGAATGTGGCAGGGTCAATCTGGGCAACGACCTGTCCCTTTTTTACAGGAGAATTAAAATCCACATAGATATGCTTTATTGTGCCTGAAACCTGAGTTCCTACAAGCACGGTTGTGACAGGATTGACGGTGCCAGTGGCTGTAACAGAGGAAACTATATCTCCCTTTACAACCTTTTCTGTTTTGTATTTTATGCTGTTTTTATCCTTTTTGAAGAGGAAATAACCACCGAATATTATAATAAGTATTACTAAACCTACCAGTAACTTCTTCATCTTACCTCCTGATTTTTGTCTCCCAACCGAAGGCCTTATATAAAAAGACATGGTTATTTATCACCTCAGTCTGGAGCCTTATGAGATTGAGTCTGGCATTGAGATACCCCCTCTGACTATCAAGGACAGTTAGATATTCAGTAAGTCCCCTCTCATATTTTTTTTCTGCAAGGGCTATAACCTTCTCAAGGCTGTTAAGCTGGGCCTTCTGTGCCTCAAGCCTCTTAACAGACTGCTCAAGATTTATTATTGCATCATAGACCTCTTTAAAGGCTATCCTTACTGTTTTTACATACTGAATTAATGCCTCCCTTTTCTGTGCCTCTTTAAGCATTACAGCGCTCTTTGTCCTGCCAAAATCAATCACCGTACCTGCTACAATTGCACCTATGTTCCAGAATGAAGCTGATGATTGAATGAGATTGCTGAGTTCATTACTCTGAAGACCTCCTGAGCCTGTAAGTGTAATACTGGGAAAGTAAGAAGCCCTTACAGCACCTATCTCAAAATTTGCTGCACGGAGATTTTCCTCTGCCTGAATTATATCAGGTCTTTTAAGTAAAAGCCCCGATGGTAGCATGGGAGGAACTGTCAGCTTTTCAGGAAGGTCTGAAGATGTTTCAATCTCCTTTTCAAAGAGCTCTTTCGGGCTTTTACCGAGAAAGATGGAGAGGCTGCTTTTAATGGTCTCTTTCTGGGCCTTAAGGGTCTCTAATAAAATCCTTGTAGACTCATACTCTGCCCTTGACTGTTCCATGGTGAGTTCGTCAATCAATCCATGTCTGAATTGTTTCTGCCTGAATTCATAAATATCCTTCTGGCGCTGCATTATCTCCTCAGCTATCTTTATTTGCCTATCAGTTGAAATAAGATTAAAATATGTGCTTGCCACTGCTGAGGCAATGCTTATCTCAAGGCTATCCCTTGCTGCCTTTGTAGCAAGGAGTCTGCTCAGGTCAGCCTTCTCTTTATTTCTCAACTTGCCCCATAGGTCAATCTCATAGGAGACCATTGCTGAGACTGTAAAGGTATTGTTTGTGCCTCCACCATTGTGTATCTCTTTAGAAGCCTCTGACCTTGTAAGAGAGCCACCCGCGGCGATTAAAGGAAATAATTCAGCACTGCTTATACCGAGTATTGCACCTGCCTGCTCAATCCTTGATGCTGCAATAAGGAGGTCATCATTATACCTCAGTGCCTCTTCTATCAATTTATCAAGCACTGGGTCATTGAACTGTTTCCACCCTTGAGGCTGAAGGCTATAGGCCTCTGGCTGAAGGCTTAAGGCTGAAGGCTTGAGGTCCGATGGAAGCTCAAT
>JBKBUA010000115.1:0-5951 GCA_046290845.1 Thermodesulfovibrionales bacterium | reverse complement strand
ATTCAGGAGGATAAATGCCAGAAGGTATAAAGATAATAAGCGGAACAAGTCATCGTATACTTTCAAAAGAGGTTGCTGACAATCTCGGAGTTGCCCTCTGCAATACCACGATTGATACCTTTAGCGATGGAGAATTCATGATACAGATTAACGAAAATGTTAGAGGAACTGACTCCTTTATAATTCAACCTACCTGTCCTCCTGTTAATGATAACATAATGGAATTACTCTTGATAATAGATGCTCTCAAGAGGGCCTCGGCTCGGAGGATTACCGCTGTTATTCCCTATTATGGCTATGCACGTCAGGATAGAAAGGTGCAGCCGAGGGTACCAATATCATCAAAATTGGTCGCAGACCTTATAACTGCTGCTGGTGCAAACAGGGTCCTGACGGTAGACCTTCATGCTGGACAGATTCAGGGTTTCTTTAACATACCGGTTGATCACCTTTATGCATCACCCGTATTGCTTGACTATGTCAGAAAAAAGGATTTTAAAGACCTGGTTATAGTCTCTCCTGACGCAGGAGGTGTCGAAAGGGCAAGGTCCTTTGCAAGAAAACTTCAATGCTCCCTGGCCATAATCGATAAGAGACGTGAGATGGCAAATGTCTCCCGCGTCATGAATGTAATTGGAGAAGTAAAGGATAGAGATGTAATTATACTTGATGACATGATTGACACAGCAGGAACAACAACTCAGGCTGCTTCTGCCTTAAGAGAACACGGTGCAAGAAGGGTCTTTGCCGCATCAACCCATGCAGTGCTATCCGGGCCGGCGATAGACCGTATCAATGAATCAGTAATAGAAGAGGTGATTGTTACAAATACAATACCATTGGACAGCAAAAAAGAAAGGTGCAGCAAGCTCGTCGTTCTTAGCATAGCACCACTTCTGGCAGAGGCCATAAAAAGAATACATGAGGAATCTTCGATAAGTTCACTTTTTGTATAGAGGAGGATATATGGAAAAGATAACGCTTAAGGCTGAAAAAAGGGATAAAGCTGGTAAGGGAGTTGCAAGGTCTCTGAGGAGAGAAGGAATGATACCTTCTGTACTTTACAGGGCAGGTCATTCTTTCCCTATAAAGATGAACAGAAAAGAGTTGGCCAGTTTTATTTCATCAACGGCAGGGGAACAGGTCATGGTCAATCTCGAATTTCCTGACGGTGAAAAGAGGCTGGCACTCCTTAAAGATTATCAGGTTGACCCTATTAAGGGAGAACTTCTCCACTCCGACTTTTTCGAGGTGCTTCTTACAGAAAAGGTCAGGGTCACTGTTGCGGTATCAACGACAGGAGAGCCTGTAGGAGTAAAAAGGGATGGTGGAATCCTTCAGCACGGCGTAAGAGAGATAGAGATTGAGTGCCTTCCTGATAAGATCCCAGGCCATATAACCGTTGATGTATCAGGACTCGAACTTGGAAAGTCACTACATGTCAGTGATCTTGTTCTCGGTGAAGGTATAAAAGTGTTGACCGACCCCGACGAGGTGATAGCTACCGTTACTGCTGTAGTCGAAGAAGAGGCAGTCCCTGCAGCCCCTGAGGTGGCTGAGCCAGAGGTTATCAAGAAAGGTAAGAAGGAAGAAGAAACAGGAGAGAAGGCCTAATTGTGGCTTATTGCAGGGCTCGGTAACCCCGGTAAAAGATATGAGAGGACAAGGCATAATATAGGATTTCTCGTTATAGAGGAGATAGCTCAAAGAACAGGCCTCGAATTTAAGACAGAGGAAGACTCCCGAATATCAAGGGGTTCTATAAGGGATAGGGATTTTATACTTATAGAACCCCTAACTTACATGAACCTCAGCGGAATCGCAGTAAAAAAGGCCATCAGAAGATTTAATTTAACACCTGAAGACCTCATCGTAATCCATGACGATTTAGACATGGAAACAGGTAAGCTCAGGATCAGGAAAAAGGGTTCTTCGGGCGGGCATAAAGGGGTAGAATCAATAATATCTTCACTGGGAAGCACGGAATTCATCAGGGTGAAGATAGGCATTGGAAGGGATAGAGAACTTCCTGTAGAAGAATATGTCCTCAGGAAATTTAAGAGGGAAGAGATACCATTAATCAGGGATGCTATTAGCAGGGCCGCTGATGCTGTTCTGTTTATCATCAATGAAGGGGTTGAAAAGGCCATGAATAAATTTAACAAACCTTGAATCCCTTCTGATTATATCCTCCAGATCCATATCCGTCTTCTGCCTCCAGTTTGGATAGCCTTCTATTACACCAGGCATATTTTGCTGGTTAATCCTTCCAATCATATCATCAAAACTGATGAGAACTATCCTCGACGGGGTCTTCATAAGGTATCGATAGATAGCAAGACATAGCTCTTCTGTCATCTGTGCTGGTATCTGAAAATCACGAGATAAAAGCCCCTCTCTCTTGAGGGCATCAATTATTAGCATTCTGTCCCTTTTTCTTTCATCCAACTGTCTCAACCAGGTCTCATCATCAGGATATTTATCGAGCCTCCTCCTCTCTTCAATATCCCTTCCTAACCAGTAACCATAAATAGTTGGAAGGTCATGGGTCGTCATGGAAGTAAGAGCAAGTTCAGGATAATTGGAAGGAGCAAGAAAGGACGGATCGGGATAATTCCTTTCAAAATAAAAAAGCCTGTAAGATAGCATCTTAAACCTGCTTAGATTTTCCCTTACGTTCTCACCAATCGTCCCCAGGTCTTCGGCGACAACAACGGTTCTGTTTCTCACGCTCTCGAGTGCTATTATTCTCAGGAGGTCTTCATAGGGATACCTCACATATGCCCCATCTTTGGGGCTCTTCCCTAAAGGAATCCAGAAAAGCCTGAAGATGCCGAGGGCATGGTCAATCCTTAAAGCTCCAGCATATCTCATATTCTTCCTCAGTGTCTGTATATAAAACTCGTAGCCGTCCTCCCTCATTTTCTCAGGTATCAAGGGCGGGAAACCCCAGTTTTGTCCATCGGGACTGAATTCATCAGGTGGCGCGCCAACATCCACATCGAGGGCATAGAGAGACTTATTGCACCATACATCGCTACTACCCCTTATTGCGCCAATGGCGAGGTCGTGATAAAGGCCAACAGGCATCCCTGCTCTCTTTGCAACTTCGTAAACCTGATTGTGCTGTAAATCAATAAGCCACTGGATGTATTGATAGAAGAGAATCTTTTCCTTTTTCCTGCTAACAAACAGCTTTACTGCCTTAGAGTCAGGAGTCTGATATTCTTTTGGCCAGGACTGCCAGTCAAAAGATTTATACCTCTCCGAGATAGCCATGTATGTTGCAAAAAGGTCGAGCCTCATGCCCTCATCATTAATAAACCTCGTAAAATCCCTATCCAATTGGGTATCCCGACCATAATGATCCTTCATAAAACTCTTGAAGGCCTTTTCAAGGACCTCCAGTTTAATGGATGCCACTGCTTCATAATCTATCAATGGTTGTTTTCTGAGCCTGTCGATACGATCCCTATAATCGGCTTCAGGCATACACCCACATCCAATCTGATCCATATCAAGATAGATAAAGTTCTTATAGAGTCTGCTTAAAGGTGAATAAGGACTTATACCGTAGGGCGTTGTATTCGAAAGGGCATGCAATGGATTTATTCCTACAAGATGACCTCCTGAAAAAGCAAACCAATTTATCAATCCTTGAAGGTCACCAAAATCTCCAACACCCCAGTTTTTTCTTGAGCGAAGACTGTAAAGATTGATTGAAAGTCCGAGGGATCTCTTGAGACTATCAGGCAGATAGGCAGCGTCAGGTGTCAGAATCAATCTTGATTTTTTCTTCAAACCATCAATGGCGTCATCATAGTGGTTTAAAATCAAACCAAGTTCGTAGTAGCCAGGTGCATAATTATAACTATCCATGAATTCTACCTTTACATACCTTCTGCCATCAACTATACTTTCATCGACGATGTTATTGAAGTGTATCCTAAAACCTCTTTTATCCCCTGCCTCATCGGTTACAAAGAAATCCACCGATGCCTTATCTTCGTAACCCTTTTCGAGGGGAAGATATAAGGGGATTCTCAGAGGTTTTTCATTTATTGATAATACATACACAGGTTCGATTATATTCAACCAGGGTCTGAGGCTTCTCTCTTTTATCTCTTCTCTTAAGGCATCTTGTGAATCGGTATCTATTCCTAAGGAGGAGAGTATCGCCTTTTTTGTATCGAGAGGTATTGTATATAAGTTCCCGCGTATATCGTAATACTCAGGAACTATCCCGCAGAGGAGAGAGAGTTTTTCAATGAGATCATCTACAATATTCATTGGAATCTTTAGAAAACTTTTTATTCAACTTATCCTAAAAATCATTTAAGATCGGGTTATCTTGCTCAGGGCTTGCAAGATAGTTTATGTGCTTCCGAAGCCTTCTTATATCTATATCTCCAAAGATATATCTTGTTCTAAGTTTTGTTCTACCGAGATAGCCCCTCTCGACGGGCTGGCCTGATCTGAATATCACATAAGTATCGGTACCGTAATAGGGTAAATACCTCACCTTTTCGAGAGCCTCTAAAGAATTGCAGTAATAAAATACGATGACCTCCTTTTCATTGTAGGGATTTCTGATTGAAAAGAGAACCGAATACTCAGGCCCTTTAAATTCCTTTTCTTTGAATACAAAGCCGCCATCTTCAACCATAAATATCTGAGTGGTTAAGGGATGAGAGGGCTTACCAAAGATAAAAAATGATCCCTTTGATTTATACTCATCCATTTTTTCTTGAGGGATTATCTCACCGCCTGTTATCATCAACCTCTCTGTAAGTTCCTTAAAGGCACTCCTGAATCTGTCCTCCGTAAGAATATAAAATCTTTCCTTTCTCGAAAGGAACAGGTTTAGGGATGGGTTAAGGTCATCATCAGGTATAATCCTGAAGATGTGATAATCAGGGTCTATCTCTACAGACTCGGGTCGCTCATCAACAGCAATATCAAAACTACCAGTTTTATCTTTGAGATTAATGATAACCTCCTTTTTCCCCTTCTCGGTAAAAACCACAACAGGGATCATGAGTTCATAAATATCGGCCTTCTGGATTATCTTTCCCTTTATCCTGTAACCCTTATCACCTGCCTCAATAGCCACATCGAAGAGTCCCAGTTCTGGCCCGCCCTTCCTTTCGAGCCATTCATCAAAGAATATCTTAAGGTCTTTTCCGCTCTTTTCCTCAAAGATACCCCTTAGGTCATCCCAGGATGCCTTCTTTCCCCCGAATCTTTCAACTACCGTCTTTATCGAGTCAAAGAAAATCCTATCTCCAACAAGTCTTCTCAGGGCATGAAAGACCATCGAACCCTTTCCATAGCCAATATCATTTTCAAAGTCCTCTTCCTTTGAGACAAACCTCCTTAGAGGATAATCCTTCTCAGGATTAACCCTTATTGAATACCTCTCAATGGTGCTAATCCTGTATTCTCCGTGCCTCATCCTCTCCTGAAAAGACCTCTTTATAATAGTAATTCGTTAGGTATGTTGTTATCGCCTCAACCCAGTTCCCTTTGCTATAATCAGGGTATACATAGTTTCCAAACCAGGAATGGACAATCTCGTGGTCTATGTATCCAGGTCTCAGTATCCTCTCACCCTGTCTTATCACAAGAGGGTCGAGAAGAGTGAAGCCAGGCATCCCGTAGCCTGAAGAAAAGAAGTTCTCTACAACCGCCCAGTCCCTGAATGGATAATCCCCTATTATCCTTGAATAGAATTCAATATATCTCTTTGATCCTTCAATAAAGACCTTTGAGAGATGGGCATTCTCCCCTGTGAGATATGTGGAGTATCTTATACCTCCTGCCTCGACTGTATCAATAACAAACCTCGATGCTATAAGATAGAGACCATCAACAGGAACAGATCCCTTCCACTCCGAATATTCAGTATCAACATCATACCGCCTCTTAATTAACTCTCCCTGCGTAACGGT
>JBKBUA010000114.1:0-6040 GCA_046290845.1 Thermodesulfovibrionales bacterium | reverse complement strand
TATCATGAGACCATAATGGCACCATCAGGAAAGCAGGCTGAAAAATCCCTCATGGATGTGGTCAAAAATCAAAAAGGAAAATACATAACGATTGTCGAAGGTGCAATTCCTTTAAATGATGGCGGCATTTATTGTTGTATAGGTGGAAGGACAGCCCTCGATATAGCTAAGGAGGTCTGTGGAAATGCAGCCCTTACAATTAATGTTGGCTCCTGTGCAAGCTGGGGAGGTATTGCCAGTGCAAAGCCTAACCCTACAGGTGCTGTGGGGGTTGGTCAGGCAGTTCCTGGCATAACATACGCTAATCTTCCGGGATGTCCTATGAATGTTGAAAATCTAACAGCACTCATAGTTCATTTTCTAACCTTTGGCAGTCTCCCACCCCTTGATAGCAGTCATCGTCCTCTTTTTGCACATGGTAAAAGAATCCATGACAACTGTGAAAGAAGGGCTCACTTTGATGCAGGGCAGTTTGTCAGGAAATGGGGAGATGAGGGTCACAGACTCGGATGGTGTCTTTATGAGATGGGGTGTAAAGGTCCCATGGCCTATTTCAACTGTCCCTCTATAAGATGGAATGGTGGTACAAGCTGGCCTGTTCAGGGAGGTCATGGTTGCATCGCCTGCGCAACTGATCATAACTGGGATCTGGCATCCCCATTTTATAAGAGACTTCCAAAGGTCCCAGGCTTTGGCATTGAGAAGACGGCTGATAAGATCGGCATCGGACTGGCTGCGGCTGCTGCGGCAGGTGTGGCTGCCCACGCTATTGCAGGTTCAATGAAGAAGAAAAAAGAAGAAAAGGAATAAGGGAGGGTATTAAATGGCAAAGATAGCAATTGATCCAATAACAAGGATTGAAGGACATCTCAGAATCGAGGCTAAGATAGAAGGAGGTAAAGTTGTAGATGCCTGGTCATCGAGCACTATGTTCAGGGGAATAGAGATCATCCTCAAAGGTCGAGATCCGAGAGATGCCTGGGCCTTTGCCCAGCGAATATGAGGCGTTTGAACAACGGTTCATGCAACCGCCTCGGTGAGAGCGGTCGAAGATGCCTTAAAGATAAAGATACCTGATAACGCAAGGATAATTAGAAACCTTATATCGGGGATCCAGTACGTTCAGGACCATGTAATTCACTTTTACCATCTCCATGCCCTCGATTGGGTTGATATTGTAAGTGCCTTAAAGGCCGACCCTGCAAAGACCTCAACTCTTGCCCAGTCGATCTCTGACTGGCCTAAATCCTCAACAACATACTTTAAGTCAGTTCAGAACAAGCTCAAGTCCTTTGTTGAAAGCGGCCAACTGGGCATATTCGGTAATGCCTACTGGGGGCATCCAGCTTATAAACTTCCGCCTGAGGCAAATCTCATGGCCGTAGCCCATTATCTCGAGGCCCTTGACTGGCAGAGAGAGGTTATAAAGATGCAGGCCCTCCTCGGCGCAAAGAACCCTCATGCCCAAACCTATCTCGTTGGCGGGATGTCAATTCCTGTTGATCCGAATAGCCAGAATGCACTTAATGCTGGTAGCATTGCCCTAATGAAAAAGGTTGCACAGGAGTCGCTGGATTTTGTCGAGAAGGTTTATATACCTGATCTACTTGCAGTAGCATCCTTTTATAAGGAATGGGCAGGTTATGGTGCAGGTGTTGGAAACTACTTATCCTATGGTCAGTTTCCACTGGATAGTGAGAACAATACGGCTAATTGTTATTTCCCGAGGGGAATAATAATCAATAAGAATCTCGCAAAGGTCCATCCTGTTGATCATACCAAGATTGCAGAATATGTCACACATTCCTGGTATGAATACAGGGAGGGAGATTCAAAATCAAAGCACCCATGGGAAGGAGAAACGAATTACAGGTATACAGGGCCAAAACCACCTTATGAGTTCCTCGATACAGACAAGAAATATAGCTGGCTCAAGGCCCCTCGCTACGAAGACCTGCCAATGGAGGTGGGCCCATTATCGAGGATGCTCGTGGCCTATGCATCAGGCCATAAGAGGGTCAAGGAGGTTATTGATTCTGTCCTGAAGAAACTCGATGTGGGTCCTGCTGCTTTATTCTCAACACTTGGAAGAGTTGCGGCAAGGGGCGTAGAGACCCTTGTGACTGCAGAAATGCTTTCTGTCTGGATAGATGAACTCGCTGCAAATATAAAGAAAGGTGACCTCAGGATTCACAACAACGAGAAATGGGAACCATCGACATGGCCTAAGGAAGCGCAGGGATATGGACTCTATGAGGCTCCAAGAGGTGCCCTCGGTCATTGGATAAAGATAAAAAACGGTAAAATAGAAAACTACCAGTGCGTTGTTCCCAGTACCTGGAATGGATCTCCGAGGGATGCAAAGGGGCAGAGAGGTCCCTATGAGGCCTCATTAATCGGGACACCTGTGGCAGACCCAAATAAGCCGGTGGAGATACTCCGAACTGTTCACTCCTTTGACCCGTGCATGGCCTGTGCTGTTCATGTCCTTGACCCAGAAGGTAAAGAGATAATAAAGATCAGGGTAGTCTGAGGAGGTGCTTATGCTTAAAAGGGTATATGTATGGGAATTTCCTGTAAGGCTCACGCACTGGATAAACTTTCTTTCCATAGTCCTCCTCTCCTTCACAGGGTACTATATTGGCAATCCGTTCATACACGCCGTTTCAGAGACTGAATACATCATGGGATGGATGAGGTTTCTCCATTTTGCCTTTGCCTATGCCTTTACAGTCAGTTTCTTCATAAGGATTTACTGGCTGGTTGCAGGCAATGAATTCGCAAACTGGAAGGCCTATAATCCCTTCAGCAATGAGAAGATAAGAGAACTTGTAGAGCTTTCGATGTACTATCTCTTTTTAAGGAAAGAACCACCTTCAATCTCACCAGGTCATTCAGCCTGTGGTATTTACGCATATCTATCCCTCTTTATCCTTTTTGTCATACAGATATTAACAGGTTTTGCCCTTTATTCTCAAAGTCATGCCGGGGGGTTATGGAATGTCCTTGGTGGATGGGTCTTCCTTGTGATGGGAGAAGGATATGTCAGACTTCTTCACCATCTCATTATGTGGTTCATTCTTGTTTTTGCCATAGGCCATGTTTATATTGGTTGGTTCCTGGACAGACAGGAGAGAAATGGCCTTATGAGTTCAATGTTCTCGGGTTATAAGGTGAAGGAGGAAAAATAGCCTTTTGAAGGTAACCATTGTTGGGGTTGGAAACATACTCCTTCAGGATGAAGGGGTCGGGGTCCATGCAATTGAGGAACTCAGGAAAAGATTCGAATTCCCGGAAGATGTCGCAATCATAGACGGCGGGACAATGGGCCTCGACCTCTTACCTTTTATAGAAAGCACCGATAAGTTACTCATAGTTGATGCAATTGACCTCAAAAAGAAGCCAGGAACTGTCGGGATTATCGAGGATAAGGATATACCTGCTGTTATCAAGACAAAGATATCGCCCCATCAGATAGGTCTCAATGATCTTCTCTCTGTGATGAGGCTTCTTGAAAAAGAGCCAGAAAGTATCACTGTAGTCGGGATTCAACCGGGGAGTATTCAGACAGGCACTGAATTGTCAGCACTGGTAAGGCAAAACCTTAATGACCTCATAAGTGTTATAATAGATAAACTAAGGCAATGGGGTGTAAAGGTAAAAGATGTGTCTTGCCGTTCCCTCTAAGATAGTAGAAATAAAGGATATGATGGCAACTATCGATGTCCATGGTGCGCGAAGGGATGTAAGCCTTCTCATCCTTCCCGAGGAAGTAGAGATTGGCGACTATGTGCTTGTCCATGCTGGATTTGCGATTCAAAAGGTGGACAAAAAGGCAGGGGATGAGGCCATTAGGCTTTTAAATGAAATAATTCATCTGGATGAAATTAAGGGGTGAAGAGATATATCCTTGCCATATCAGGTGCCAGTGGTTCTATTCTCGGCATCAGGGTTCTCGAAAGTCTCATTAAGGTCTCGGAAGTTCATCTCATAATCTCGTCAACTTCCTTCTCAATAATCAGAGAAGAGACAGGGCTAAAATGGTCTTCAAAAGATGAAAGAGAGACAGAGAGAAGGATAAGGAAATACCTCGGTACAGAAAGGCTTCACTATTATAATGAGTCAAATCTGGCTGCTCCGATATCGAGTGGTTCCTTTATCACCTCGGGGATGCTTATCGTCCCATGTTCAATGAAGACACTATCGGGCATAGCTAATGGATATGCCAATAACCTCACAGAAAGGGCAGCAGACGTCACTATTAAGGAAGGTCGCCCTCTCCTTCTATCTCCTCGGGAGATGCCTCTCAGCGTTATTCATCTCGAGAATATGCTGAAACTTGCAAGACTTGGGGTCAAGATCGCCCCGCCGATCCCTGCTTTTTATCACAGGCCAGAAAAGATAGACGATATAATAGACTTCGTTGTTGGGAAGATACTCGACAATTTTAATATAGAACATGAGCTATTTAGAAGGTGGAGTGATAAAGGATTGACTTTTTAGCTCTTTTTTTATTATTTTATAAGACTTTGAATTTATTAATCTTTTGAGGTGGTGAAGAGATGAAGACTCAGTTTGCAAAAAAAGGAGAGATCGAACGCAAATGGTATGTCCTCGATGCAAAGGAACTGGTCCTCGGAAGGCTCGCATCAAAAGTAGCTGCCTATCTGAGGGGAAAAACCAAGCCTGTTTTTACACCAAATATGGATACAGGGGATTTTGTTATTGTTGTTAATGCTGATAAGGTGAGGCTTACAGGCAGAAAACTGGATGGAAAGGTCTACTATCACCATTCGGGTTACCCTGGAGGGTTGAAGGCTGAAACAGCAAAGGAGCGTCTTAGCAAGAACCCTGAAAAGTTAATAATTGATGCTGTGAAAGGTATGCTACCAAAAAACAGACTTGGAAGGGCTATGTTAAAGAAATTAAAGGTTTACAGGGGAGAGGAACATCCTCATGCAGCACAAAAACCTGAAAAATTAACAATACAATAAAGGAGTTGAGGAATGGCAGAGATAAGATATACAGCCACAGGAAGGAGAAAGACCTCGGTAGCCAGGGTAATAATGAGGCCTGGCAGTGGTCAGATTATAGTTAATAAAAAACCGATCGAGACTTATTTTCCGAGGGAAACTCTCAGGATGATGATAAGGCAGCCTCTCGAGCTAACAGGCATGATAGGCAAACTCGATATCAGTGCGAATGTGGATGGTGGAGGCCTTTCAGGTCAGGCAGGTGCCTTAAAGCACGGCATATCCCGCGCCCTCGTATTAATGGACAGTGACCTCAGGTCAAAGTTGAAAAAAGAAGGGTTTCTTACCAGGGATCCGAGGGAGAAGGAGAGGAAGAAGTACGGACAGAAGGGCGCCAGGAAGAGATTCCAGTTCTCAAAGAGATAATGTGTTAAAGGTAGCAATATGCGGTGGAAGCGGGTATGCCGGTGCTGAGCTATTAAGGATACTTAGCTTCCATTCAGAGATTGAGATAAAGGTTGTAACATCAGAGAAATCAGCAGGCAAAAGGGTCTCGGACCTTTTTCCCCATCTTGCCCTGTATAGAAATCTCATTTATGAACCCCTCATAAGAAAAGAAATCTTATCGAGGGCTGACCTCTTTTTCATGGCCCTACCCCATGGAGCCTCTCAAGAGGCTGTTGACTTCTTTGTCTCTAAAGGTAAGATGGTTATAGACCTTTCGGCTGATTACAGGTTGAGAGATGCTTCTGTGTATGAAGGCTGGTATAAGACACCTCACAGATTTAAGAATACCTTGAGAAAGGCTGTTTATGGACTGCCTGAGATTAACAGGAAAAAGATTGCCCGGTCGAAGCTGGTTGCAAATCCAGGTTGTTATCCTACAGGAGCCATCATCGGGCTTTATCCTGCCATTAAAAACAGGATTATAGATGTTGAATCAATTGTAATAGACTGTAAATCAGGGACATCAGGGGCAGGTCGAAAGTCGGATACAGCCTTTTCCTTTTGTGAGGTTAATGAGGGATTTAAGGCCTATGGTGTTACAGCGCACAGACATACACCTG
>JBKBUA010000113.1:0-6099 GCA_046290845.1 Thermodesulfovibrionales bacterium | reverse complement strand
AGTCGTCTGCCATATCAGAAGACACTGGAGGAATTTGATTTTTCCTATCAGCCATCTCTGAAAGAAAAGGAGGTGATTAAATCAGACAGGTATAGACAATCCCACAGGATGAGTTTTAAAATTTAGTTCAGAAAAAGTGAGGAATAAATCTGAAACTGGGGTGGGGAATAAAGTTGAAACTCGACAGTTTGGCTCAACAGAGCAAATAAAGGTTAATGTGAGGATTATAGCAGCTTCAAATACCTCTCTTGAAAAGGAAGTTGCAAATGGGACTTTTAGAAAAGACCTATTTTATAGGCTTAATGTAGTTACTATTGAAATACCGCCTTTAAGAAACCGTAGAGAAGACATACCCATGCTTTCATATTATTTTTTAAGTACTGCGCAAGATACGGCAAGCATATCAACGGCATATCTCCAAATGTTATTGATAAATTGAGCGCATACTCATGGCCCGGCAATGTGAGGAGCTTGAAAATACTATTGAAAGGCTGTAATTATGGAAACCTCTGATGAGCTTAGTTCGGTGCATTTACCTCAAAACAATAACATGGCAGCGGACATTGATAATCTAAGCGGTATTGTTTCAATAAGCGAGATGGAAAAGGCGCTGATTGCAATTGAGTGGCCGTCTGTGGGACTGCCTGATGATTTTTTGCCTCTATTAGCACCCGATAGAATGGCATTTATAAAAGAGGAAGACAAAATCGTTGGGCATGGTAGAATATCCATTGAAGAGTTGATAGTTCCTTTTGTTAATATTTTAAGGAAATGAAGATGAGCAACAGAATTGTTGGCTTTGATAGGGCCATAACTCGACAGATTGGATATTGATTATTCATAAAAACAATGTTATTATACACATAATCTTACACATATAAAGCTGGAGGGAAAATGAAAAGGACAAATATTATGCTTACCGATGAGCAGCATAAAGTATTAAAAGCCTATGCGAAGAAGGAAGGAAGGACACTCGGTGAACTTGTCAGGGAGGCATTGGATGCCATCTACAAAAAGAAGAATAAAATAGAACACAGAAGACAGATAGCGCTTGAAGCCTATAAGGAAGGCTTTATCAGCATTGGTAAGCTATCAGAGATCACAGGTCTTGACATTATAAGCTTAAGGCTGTATCTGAAAGATAAGGGCATACCGATTAAGACACAGGACAGGGAAGAAATTGCTCAGGATGTAGTAAATGCCTGAGATTATTTTTGACAATTGTGTATTGAGCAATTTTGCCCTGTCAGATTCCCTGTATATCATTAAAAGTCTTTATGCAAACCGCTCTTATATCACAAATTTCGTCATGGCAGAAACCATAAAGGGAATCCTTACAGGTTACAGAGAACTCTCCACGATAAGGGATTCACTCAGAGAGGATTGGCTTAAAGAAATAGCACTGGAAACTCAGGAAGAAAAGGCCCTTTTCGAGACACTATCTGTATCCCTCGGCTCTGGTGAGGCTTCGAGCATTGCTGTGGCAAAGGTAAGAGGTTTTGTTTTTGCCTGTGACGATAAAACTGCAAGAAAAGAGGCATCACTTCTTGGTGTAAAGCTTACCGGAACGATAGGTATACTAATAAGGGCAGTAAGGAAAATGATTATTGAACATAAAAAGGCAAATGAAATATTAGATTGTATGATTAAGCAGGGATTTTATTCGCCCATCAGTTCGATAGATATTGACAAATAAATACAGGCACCCTGTAATCACTTAACGGCCTCTTTATGTCTACTGAGGAGATAACATATGTCAAACATAGAGGTATTATTCGTGTCACGTTTGTGTCACGGTAAATGGAGGGGTATTTGACCTAATTGCAAAATTTCCTTTAAAATCAAGTATGCGAGAGTGGCGGAACTGGCAGACGCGCTGGACTTAGGATCCAGTGGAGCAATCCGTAGGGGTTCAACTCCCCTCTCTCGCACCATTCGTGATCTTGTTGAACTCATCAAGAGATGTAGTAATTTACCTTTAGAGGATCGAAAACATCTGAGTCAAGGACATTTTCAATAAACCTGAAGATCTTTTTCCTCTGTTCTGCAGTTAGCTCAGGATAAAAGATAGGGTTTGCTACTACTGCACCCCTGAAGGCATAGAAGGGCTGAAGCACTGAGAATATCTCAGAATCACCTGTTTTCGAGACATAGCTGTCAAAAAATAAGTTAAGGGCCTCAAGATAAGACCTCGTGACAGTGCCATAATACTTTATCGAAAAAAAGATATAATTAATCGTAAGGGCTGTTACATCATCAGCAGGCTCTCCCCAGGGGCCACGACTCCTGTCGAGGAGGATAAATTCAGATTCATTCTTAAACCAGATATTGCCAGGATGAAAATCCCCGTGTATCTGTGAAAGTCTGTATTCCTTCGTTTTGAGCCTTGCCCTCCAATCAACGGCCTTTTTTTCTATTGTGGCCATCTCCTTATAGGATAAGGTTCCATCAGGGTAGGTATCGAAGACACCCATCAAGCACTCTCCATGACCGATAGTATCCCTTATCTTACGCCAGTAAAGGGTTCTGGATTCCTTTTTAATGGAATGGATGTTTGCAAGGTATCCTGTAAGGGCGTCTATCCTAAGCCTGTCGCCCTCCTCAAGTGACTTGTTTGACAATCTCTCAAGATCGCTGAAATAACTTATCCCTTCAGCTTTCTCCATCAAAAGAAAATACTCGGTTCCACCACTTATGGATTTAAATGTTCCATCTGCTTTCTTCGTTAAAACATCTATAGCCTTAATATGGTTGGGCAGTTTTCCGTATTCATCAAAGGCAAGGAGGAATACCCCTGCCCTGTCCGAGGGGTAGTCATGACCGAGGCCCTCAGGAGCGAGGTCTTTCAAAACATAGGGTATAATACCTTTCTCTGTTTCAATCTCAACGAGAAATCCAGTTCCGTGAACACCTGCTCCAAGTCGCCTGAAATCGTGGAGTCGAATAGATTCGCCAAACCTCTCCTTAAGATAGCCTTCCAGATGCTCTCTCATCTCTGTAGCGCCCTCAACTCGCCTTCAATAGAAGACCTTCTCTCTAACAGTTCATTCTTCTTCTGCTGGACACTGAAGAGTTCCTGCTGTAAAGGTTCTGTCTCTTTCTCGATCTGTTTCAATTGATAGATATTATACTTAAATCTCCTTCCCCTTTTTTCATTTATCTCTGAGACCAGCCTTCCTTCTTCTGCCTCCAGCCTCCTTATCTCGGTTGTTATCGAATCCAGTTCATCCTGAAGCATCTTTATTCTCAAACTTTTGTCCTCCTCAGGTGGAGCAGGTGGGGGAGGAGAAACCTCTTCCTTTTCGCCCTCCTTTATTCTTATATCCCTCTCAGGGCCTCCTGTTTCCTGGATCTTCAGGATGTCCTCTTTATTAACTCCTATAGAACCTCCTCCTATATAAAGGATAACCTCATTATTTCTGCTTTCATAGGAACTGATGCCTGAGATAATAGAGCCATTTTTGAGGTATACACTAAAGGCAGCTTCTGCTAAACCGGAAAAGGCCAATAATACAAAAAGGCAAACAATATGCCTCATTCTCATCTTTTTACCTCCTAAGGGCAGTTAATAATTCTTGAGCAATCTTTTTATTGAATCCCTTCAATTTAGCTATCTCCTCAACAGAGGAGTTTCTTATACCTTCTATACTACCAAAAACCCGTAAAAGTTCAAGTCTTCTTTTCTTGCCTATGCCTTTTATCCTTTCGAGGGGAGATTCGAGCAGCCTCTTATCTCTGAGCTTCCTATGGTATGAAATGGCGAATCTGTGAACCTCGTCCCTTATCTTCTTGAGGAGAAGAGCCTCTGCACCCTTGTCTTCCAGTTCAATTACATTTCCATCTGACGTAAAGACCCTGTCAGGGTCTTTTGCTATCGCTATCACCATTGGTGGTTTTCCATCTCCTGTCAGGAAGGCCTCCTTCTCAATTACCTCCTTAGCTATCTCTAACTGTCCTTTACCACCGTCAATGATTATAAGGTCAGGCACCTTGTCTTCAAGATTTGATAGTGTCCTTTTTACTATCTCCCTCATCATGGAATAATCATCAATCCCTGTAACCTCTCTAATCCTCAATCTCCTGTAGAGGTCTTTTACAAATCTACCATCAGCCCAGTAAACAAAGGCCCCGACCGATTCGCTGCCACTGAGAGTGGAGACATCAAAGGCACCTATAGTTGAGGGGATCCGCGGAAGATTCAGCAGTTTCTCGACAGAAGGAAGGATACCCATGGTGCTATGTTTCTTAAATGTGCCGAAGGTCTGCGACGCATTCTCCGTTGCCATCTTGAGGAGATCAAGGCCTTTCCTGTCACAGGGGATAGCTATTTTTACATTGCTACCTTTTTTAGCTGAGAGCCATTTTTCGAGGTCTTCCTTGTCAAGAGGGGACACCCTTACTAATATCTCATCAGGTGGGATGATTTCCTTTGAATAAAACATCTCAATGAATGAGTGGAATAATTCTTCCTCTGGAAGTTTACCGACCCTCCTTAAAAAAAATTGACGCACACCGGTAACAATACCATTTCTGATAAAAAAGACTATGAATGAGGCGTCTACATCATCCTTATAAGAATCTATGACATCTACATCCCCCATTTCAGGGGCCACTACCCGTTGCGATTCCCATAGGTTAGAGAGACTCTTTATCCTGTCTCTCAATCTGGCCGCTTCTTCAAACCTCATTTCAGTGGCAGCTTGTTTCATTCTTGCCTCGAGACCTGAAAGGAGATCCCTTCTTTGCCCTTTTAAAAATAGTCTTACTTCATCAACAATCTTCATATAGTCTTCATGACTTATGTTGCCCTTACAAGGTCCTATGCATCTTCCCATCTGGTACTGAATGCAGGGCCTTATCTTTCTGGATAGATCATATTTGCAGGTCCTTATGGGAAAGTTTCTTCTTATAAAGGATAGGGCCTCCCACATCTTATGAGCAGGAACATAAGGACCAAAATACAGGCTGCCATTCTTAACGATTCTTCTTGCAACCTCAATCCTCGGCCATTCCTCAGATATGGTAAGTCTTAAATAGGGATAATTTTTATCATCCCTCAGAAGGACATTGAAACGAGGTTTAAATTGTTTGATAAGGTTGGCCTCGAGGATAAGCGCTTCAATCTCGTTTTTTGTTATAATATAACTAATATCGTTTATAAGCTGCGATAGTTTTTCTCTTCGCTGATCAGGAATAGTTCTTTGAAAATATGTCTTGATTCGGTTTTTAAGATTTTTGGCCTTACCTATATATATAACCCTATCACGATGGTCTTTCAGTATGTAGACACCAGGTTTTTCTGGAATATTGCCAAGATCTATCTTCACATCTACATACTAACAAAAGGAAACCAAGAGGTCAATCGATTATAAAAACAAGATTTTATAAAAAATAGGCAGATAAATCGAAATAAAGACTAATAATTAGTTCTATTATGCAATATTTGCCGATATTTATCCATTGACTATATGGCTTAAAAGAGTTATTCTAAAATTGAGAGTTAAAGAATGAAGTTAAAATGAGTAAAAAGCTCATTTTATGTGTTCTTTTTTTCTCTGCGATACCTTGGTGGCTAAGAACGAGCTGAGGGAACAGCAAAGAGGAAGGGAATCAGACGCAGATGTGGTGATGCAAGCCCCAAAACCTGAGAAGGGGAGGGGAAGCCTAAACATCTGCAGAGATACCCACTTAGTGAGAGCCTCAGAGGGCTCGAAGCTTCAAGGTATTGCGGAGAATGTTCTTTGAAAACTTTAAGTAGGTCACCGTCAATTTTCAAATCAAGTTTCAAATGAGAGTTTGATCCTGGCTCAGAACGAACGCTGGCGGCGTGCCTAACACATGCAAGTCGTACGGATCAGTGCTTCGCACTGGCATTCTAAGATTACCCCTTAACCTTTTAGTTTAGAGGGTTCATAAAACTCTTTAGTTCCAAGGACCTCATGGTTCTGGAGAACATTTAATCTCTCTTTTGATGATGTCAAAGGAGAGGTAGGGTTAGGGGGGATTAGGGTGTTGGTGCGGGGCACTGGTCAGTGGCGGACGGGTGAGTAACACGTAGGCAACCTACCCTAAGGAGGGGGACAACCCCGCGAAAGCGGG
>JBKBUA010000112.1:0-6120 GCA_046290845.1 Thermodesulfovibrionales bacterium | reverse complement strand
AAGGATGATCGCTAAATAAACTAAAGGGTGTCCTGGAAAGGCTGCAACAGCAACTCCTATCACTGCCTCAGAGTTTCTGGCAGTTGTTGTGAATGCCATTGTAACGGTGTCCTCATAACCGAGATTAAAGATCTTTCCAATTGTGATAGCAAGAAGAAAGAGCACAAAGAAAAAGGCTATTAAGAAAAGTATAAGGAGTCCGACCCTGTGAATATCCGAGATATCAAGAGATCTCTGGGATACAAACATGGATATAATCACTATAACCAATGCCCACAATTTCACCTCTCCCATAAGAGATTTTAAAGGACCAAAGAAATAGTCCCTTCCCTTTTTCTTAATCACGATCTTTTGAACTATATAGCCGAGGACAAAGGGCGCCACAAGAAAAAGTCCAACGCTTCTTATAAGGGTTGAAAGCTCTACAGGTATTACCCTGCCTACAAGGATATAAAGATAAAGTGGCATTAAGATAACCTGCAGGGTTATATTCCATGGGAGAAGGGCTATTCCCCATGGCACATCGCCTTTTGCAATGTCTGTAAAGATAAGATACCAGCCTATGCATGGCGTTAGTGTATAGAGAATTGCTCCTGCCCAGAAGTCTGGATAGTTTTTGAGTATAAGCCATCCCATTGTCCATGAAAAGGCAGGGATAAAGATAAAATTAACGAATAAGACTATGGCGGTTGGCTTTACTTTCTTGAAGGCCCTTCCCACATCCTTTATCTCAACAGGAAGCATCACTGCAAAGATCACAAAGAATACGCCAATCTCTGTAAGATAAATAAGTGACGGGAGTTCCTTGCCGATCAGTCTCTGGATAATGATACCCGCTATTACTGCGGCAATGAGTATGAAGGGTTTTTCCTTATCCTTTGTTGATAGTCTTGCCATAATTATGATACCTTCTTTCTACTCGTGATGTTACATTTAATTCAGGAGTAATATTAATGAATTAGTAGTCGGCTTGATTCCGTAAACCTTAATGCTAACAATAGAATCCACAACTTTTCTGCCTTCATTTGATTCTGTATTATTAGCCATTAATTCAACAAGAAAGGCTGATTCATCTATTACCCTGACCTCTTGAAAACCAGCATTTTTTATTGCCTTTATATAATCATCTCTCATTACTGCACCAGCAAGGCAACCAATGTAGGCCTCGATTGAGTTTTTTATGAAGCCTGGTAGTTCCTTTACCAGTACAATGTCAGATACCATCAGTTTTCCACCTGGTTTCAATACCCGAAAGGCTTCTGAAAATACCCTGTCTTTGTCAGGCGAAAGATTTATAACACAATTTGAAATAATAACATCCACATAGTTATCTGCAATAGGTAGATTCTCAATCTCTCCGAGTCTAAATTCTACATTTTCATATCCGCCCTTTTTTGTATTTTCTCTTGCCTTTTCAATCATCTCTGGCGTCATGTCCACTCCAATGACCTTGCCTCTTTTACCTACTTTTTGAGCAGCGAGAAAACAATCAAATCCACCACCTGAACCAAGGTCAAGAACTATCTCTCCTTCTTTTAAGGAAGCAAGGGCAACAGGATTTCCGCAACCAAGACCTAAATTTGCACCCTCAGGAACTACATTGAGCTCTTTTTCAGCATAACCAATCTTCTTACTAATCTGAGCAATATCAACCGTTCCACCGCACGATTGCGCAGGACCGCAGCAGGAGTTTCCCTGTATAGCAATTCTGGCATATCCCTCTCTTACAATCTTCTTTACTTCTTCTTTCTTCATTTTTAACCTCCTCACTTAATAAAATCTAATCAGAGCAGTTTTACTGCTTCCTCAAGCATCTTCAAACCTCTTATTTCATTTTCCATCATAGGAAACTGAAGCACAGGAAGTTTAAACCTCTCATTTATTTCTACAAGATACCGCATCTGCATGGCTCGCCTGCTTTTGAAAAAATCATTTGTGCAGACTTCTTCGGGCAGTATGAGATTTGCCACCACAAGTTGAGTCTCTATTCCGGCGTCTTTCAAGTCAAGCATCGCCCTGTATGATTCAAGAATGGGAGTTGATTCTGGATATAGAACAAGGCTGAATACAGTGCGATCTTTATCTTTCAAGATATTGATTATCTCCCTGAACCTGTTCTGTGCCTCCTCTTTTGCCTTTAATGCCTCATCTGTAGAGACCATCATCTCTACCTGCCTGGCATAATCAAAGGGAAGACTGAGGAGTCTTAGTGTATGACCTGTTGGAGCAGTATCAAAAACAATAACATCATAATCCTTACTTTCTATATACTGAATAAATTTATCAAAGGCCGCCATCTCCTCTGTGCAGGGAGAATTTAATTCTTCCTCCATCGCCTTAAGCATATCTTCCGAGTATTTGCCCCTCGCATCATTTAAAACCCTTTCTTTATATTCCCTGAATGCCTCTTCCTGATCAACCATCACCGCATAGAGGTTATCTGTAACCATTATCGGGGTGCTTCCCACCTTTACGTCAAGCACCTCTCCAATATGGGCGGCAGGATCTGTTGTTACAAGTAGGGTCTTAAACCCTTTCTGAGCTGTATAAAGAGCGGTAATGCAAGACACGGTTGTTTTGCCTACTCCGCCTTTGCCTGTGAAGAATAATGCCTTTGTATTTTTTTGGGGAAGCCAGAGCTTATTTATATCTACAGGTGAATTGGTGAATGGGTGAAGAGGTGAATTGGTAAAGGGGTGAATAGGTGAAGGGGTGAATAGGTGAATAGGTGAATCGGTGAAGGTTTTTTTCTCTTTACCGATTAACCTTATCACCTCTTCACCATTAAATAGTTCCTCAGCAATGCTCCTAAGGGCCTCAATACCCTTAACCTCATTGTTTCTTAAATACATATATCGCTTCGGCTTATCCAGTAAGATTTTTGTACGCTCAATAACCTTTTGCTGGGATTCATATTTCTTTCTGAAAAACTCAATCTCACAGACCTCCTCGGGAAGTATGCCATTTATGATTATCTCACCGGATTTAATGCCTATGGTCTCAAGTTCCTTTGAAGCCCTTATTGTTTCATAAAGTGAGAGTTCTTCAGGCCTCATGACAAATATAAATGATGTCCTTTCGGGGTCTTTTAAAAGCGCTGTTGCCCTGTCATATTTGTCCTTTGATTCCTGAATCGTCTGCACAGGACCAAGGCATGTCTGGCCGCTTCCCTTTGCGGATTCTTCAATATGTCTTGACCAGTCAACAGGTAGTTCCAGCAATCTTATTGTGTGTCCTGTTGGAGCGGTATCAAAGACAATCACATCATATTCATCAGTCTCCATAAAGTCTATGAAACGGTCAAAGGATGCCATCTCTGTAGTACAAGGACCACTGAGTTGCTCATCAATTGAGGCGATTACATCCTCAGGCATAATCTCCCTGAAAGGAGCGATTATTCTCTCCTTGTATTCTTTTGTTGCCTCATCAGGGTCTATCTCCATGGCATGTAGGGGCAATTCGCGAATTGTCCCTACATCTGTAATCTGTGTTATCTTGTGACCTATCTCCTGTTCAAAGACATCGGCAAGATTAGAGGCTGGGTCTGTAGTGACAATCAGTGTCTTTTTGCCCTGTAAGGCATAATGTATTGCAGTGGCAGATGCCATTGTGGTTTTGCCAACTCCGCCCTTACCGGAGAAAAATATATACTGGGTGAAGCGGTGAAGTGGTGAATCGGTGAATCGGTTATTCATGAAGAGTTCCTCCTGCTCTGGATTAATTTTGTTAGCATTGCTCCGATCTTGTTACATCGGCTTTCAAAATCATTAAATAGATTCTCATCTATATAGTCAATCTCTTTAGCTATCTCTAATTGAGTTCTCAACTCACCAAGAGACCCCTTAGCAATCATTAGAAATCTTATGAAATCCTTGTCGCTATTGCATTCATATCCTTCAGCAATATTAGAGGCTATAGAGACGGATGATCTCTGTATTTGTTCTTTTAATCCAAAATCTTTTGAAAATTTTCCTTGAGCAGTTAACTTATAGATATCAACAGCTAAAACTTTTGCCTCCTGCCACACTTTTAGTTCTTTGAAATTCTGATAACCCATCTTCACTCTTCACCCCTTCACCTCTTCACCCCTTCACCTCTTCACCTATTCACCTATTCACCAAACTAATTGGCTTGCTTTTCAGCGGCTCGATACCGAGTTCTTTACATAGTTCCTCATAGGTTGGGTATTCCCCTGTCTTGAATACCTTGTTGTTCACAATAGTTATAGGCAGTATCTTTTTGCCGTTTTTTGTAAGCAGAGATTTAACTTCCGGATTTTCCATAAATGCCTTTGGCTGCTGGGCAAGGTTGAACCTTTCAACCTCCACCCCCTGTTTCTTCAAAGCCAGCACGGCGTCGTTCATCTTAACAAGGACGGGGTCGATGCTCGGTCCGCAAAGCCCTGATGAACAGCACATTGCTGGATCATAGATTTCAACCTTCATATTCTCACCTCCTTAAGACATCTTTCGCTTTTTATAAGTAATACAGGTTTATCGCTGTATTCAACAACATTTCTTGATACAGAGCCCCAAAGGATTCCCTCTACATAGCCCTTTCCATGTGTGCCCATTATGATCATGGTTATATCCTCCTCACGGGCGATCCTTATAAGATCAGAGCCAGGTCTGCCTATTTCAAGTCGGGTTTTTACCTTAAAACCTGATTGCTCAAGTTCTTTTTTAACCTCATCCAGTCTTTCTAAATCCTGCTTTTCAAACTCTTTAAACCTTTCTAAAGGCTGAAACTTCATCGCCTTTTCATCCATTACATGAGCAACTACCACCTCCTCAACCCCTGCTCCTTTTAATCCTTTAAGATATTGAAGTGTAATCTTTGCACAATCTGACCAGTCTGTTGGATAAAGCAATCTCTTAAACAAATTTTTGCATACCCTTTCACACTCCTCCTTTGAGGCACCAAAGGCAGCAGGATATTTGGGTATAAAGACAGGAATGTCTCCGTAGCGTATAATCCTGTCGGTGTTTGAGCCTATGAATATCTCTTTCAGGGTGCTTTTTTTCTGCCTTCCAGAGACAATTAAGGATATCCCGGACTCTTCCCTTGAGACATTTAGTATCTCTCTGTAAGGCACCCCTACTCTGATAGTCTTTTTTGTTCTCAGTCCTGCTTCCTCTGCAATCCTTATTGCCTCTTTCATCTTCTCTTCAGCAATTGCCTTAAGGGACTCAACATCTCTGGTTGAATATCCTTCATATTTATCCATTGGCAGTTTTGAGACATCAATGACATGAACAAAGACAATCTCCTCTGTACCGACGCTTTTAAAGTCAAGGATACATCTGAGCAGATCAAGGGAGAACTCCTCAAACTTAATAGGATAAAGTATCTTCTTATACATGGTTATTACCTCCCTTTAAAAAGTTTATACTCTGTGTTTTTTGCAAACCATACAAGGGCAAGCATTACAGGCACCTCAATCAGCGGACCAATGACAGTTGCAAGTGCTACAGTTGGATTAAATGCTGTAATGGCTATTGCTATTGCTATCTCAAAATCCCTTCCCGTTGAATTAAAGCCTACTGCCACAGAATCTTCATAATTCAAACCCAGTTTCCATGCCGTAAGATAAACAACTACAAACATTGTCCAGAAGAAAAGAGTCATCGGAATAGCCATCTGGACGATAAACATGGGCTTTTCAAGTATCAAGTCACCTTTCAGGGCAAACATAACAATTAAAGTAAAAAGCAGCCCCACTATTGAGAGTGTGTCAAGATAAAATTTCAGCTTTTGAAACCATTCCTCACCAAATCTCTTTACGCCAAGAAGCCTTGTAAGCATTCCAGCAACAAGCGGTACGCCGAGATAAAGAAGCACACTTTCTCCAACTACCCATACATCAAAATGGATATCTCCAAGAAGTAGCTTTGCATAGACAGGTATAAGGATCATCTGGAGGATTGAGTTCAATGCTACGAGTATTATTGCAAGCGGACCGTTCCCTGCAGAAAGATAGGTGAAGACTATTACCATTGCAATGCAGGGTGCAAGACCGTAAAGCACAAGCCCTGTGTATAAATCCTGCTCGCTACTCAGGAATATCTTTGCAAGCAGGAGCATAAAGAACGGGGCGATTGCATAGTTGAAAAAAGCGAC
>JBKBUA010000111.1:0-6289 GCA_046290845.1 Thermodesulfovibrionales bacterium | reverse complement strand
CTCCTTTATACTCATCCCGAGGATAGCTCCATTAATAAAGATATTCTCCTTCCCTGTAAGGTCCATGTGAAAGCCCGCTCCTACTTCAATTAATGGAGCAACCCTGCCCCTGACCTTAACCTCTCCCTTTGTCGGATAGGTTACAGAAGCTATGAGCTTCAGGATCGTTGATTTCCCTGCTCCATTTGGACCATAAAAGCCGATGCATTCACCACGCTTGACAGTCAGGTCTATCCCCTTTAATGCCCAGAACTCATCCCGTTTTAAGCCACTGTTATTCCATTTAAATAAATTTACAATATCCTCCCTCAATGACCTGTGGAAGGTCTCCCTTAAGGAATATTTCTTCCAGACATCTGTAAGTTCTATAATGGGCTCAGAGCTTATAGATTCTCTCCTTTTTTGAAAAAATCCTGAACAAATTCTTTGAATCCACGAACTAATTCATAATAGTGCCTAAGATCTAATAATTCTTCTATCATAAGTCCATATCGGAATTCTACTGCATAAGGGGTGAGGTCAATTAAACTTTCTATATAAGAGGGAAGGATTATATTATTCTCTTCGCATAATTCTATCAGTTCTTCAATATCATGAACCTTTGGATATTTAATACCATGAAAGGATAAAACACTTTTTAAAAATTTCTCAACTGCCTGTTGCAGATGGAAAAGCAGCAACTGAGGTCTTATCTCGGGATCTCCAAGATTTTTTTCTACAAGTTTTAAATCTTCGACACCAAGTTCAAATAAGGCTTCATATTCTTTTTTGTCTCTCATATAAAACAATTCCTCTTTTTTTTGCCTCTGCTACTACGCTGTTAAGCCATTCCGTAGAATAGTATTCAAATTCTTCAGGCGTAAGGATAACAATATCAAAGGGATACCTCAATCCTTTCAAGGATCTCCTGATTTTTGAATATTCTTTTATCTTTGATTGAAGATTTTTTTTAATTATCATAATATCAATATCACTATCTGCCCGAGGTGCCCCGTATACGTAAGACCCAAAAAGGATTATCTTCTCAGGTGATGAAATATTAATTATTCTTGTGACTATCTCTATCAGTATATTTTCGGGTATCTTTTTAATCATCATCTTACTTTAGTTTCTTCAGGGTATCAGATAATATCTGCAAAGGCCCTTTCTATTTTAATAAAAAATCTATTAGCAAGAAAATAAAATACAATGATTATCAAACTCACAAGGGCAAATTGCCATAAAACAACCGGTCTTGACTCAATAACTACCCTTCGCATATTTTCTATGATAAATGTTAATGGATTTAAGAAAAGGAATAACTTGAACCTCATATCAATATGGTCAATAGAATACATGACAGGTGAGGCAAAGAACCAGAGTTGAATCAAAAAACCAGTGGCAAGCTTTATATCCCTGTAATAAACATTCAGACCCGACAGAAAAAGAGATATGGATATGGTAAAGATGAATAACAGTCCGAATAAAGGGATAAGCCATAACACTGCAAAGGCTAAAGGGATATGGTAGATAATGAGAAGAACCACAAAGAATAAAGAGGCTATTAGATAATCTACAAAGGCAACGAGAATACCTGAAAGTGGAAGTATTTCCCTCGGAAAGTATATCTTTGTTATTAGATTGTAATGATTTGTCAGGCTTGGTATCGAATAACTGAGGGCTGATGAAAAGAATGTCCAGGGCAAAAGGCCTGCATAAAAAAATACTGGATAGGGTAATCCAGATATCTTCATTTTGAGGATATAGGAGAAGATAAAGGTAAAAAGTAGCATAAGACTTAAAGGTTGAAGCACTGCCCAGAGGATACCAATCAAAGACTGGCGATAGCGAATCACAAACTCCCGCCAGGTGAATATGAGAAGAAGGTCTTTATAGGGTAATAGCCTTTTTAACATGATTAATTATAACCTGTCTTATGACCCAACAATCCATAAACTACACCTAACAGAAACCCCAGACTGAATTTCCCTTGCATCCTCCACTTTAGATTAAAAGGAAACAAAAGTTTTGGAAAAAACCTCGCTCCGTTCATAATAAGGAGGAACCATACACAGAAGGGATACCTTTCTCTTAACTCTGCAAAGGATACACCCACTGCCTTAGCCTTGTTAAGGTTGTTCACAATCAATGGAGGATGGTGGTATTGTAACGCCCTTGATCTGTGATACCTCTTCCCAGCTGCTATAAATCTAATGGTGAATTCCACATCCTCCTGCCCAATCATATCAGAGACAAAACCTCCGAGTTCCTCTAATATCTCTCTCCTGTAAGCCATACACCTGCTTGAAGGAAAATAAGGGTCATGAAAGCCATATCTACCCTTCAAAAGATAATAACTTGCACTTCCACGGGGAATTACGCCATCAGCCCCTGTTTCATCGAACTCCTTAAGAAGTGTTGAAAAGAAGTCCTTCTGAAGTATCACTGTATCATCATCAAGGAAAAGGATATATCTTCCCCTCGCCCTTGAGAGCCCAAGATTTCTTGAATACCCCATGAGTCCAAAATTCTCTGAAAGTGCATAGTATCTTATGTCAAGATAGGTAGAGAATTTTTTTGCAACCCTTCTACCCTCCTCTGTGCCTCCCCTGTCTTCAATAAGAAGAACCTCAAACTCATCCCTGTGAATGTCCTGTTCTAAGAGGCTATATAGTATTGCCTCAAGGAGGTGAATCCTGCCGTAAAAATTGATGATACATGAGAGTTTTTTGAGATTCCTTTGCTCAGTGAATGTTAAGTCACCCTTAAGATTAAAAGGAAATTGTCTGTATAATAGTCTTAATATCTCTGTTCTCAAGCCATCCATTCTGGTTCTTCACTCCCTTGTAATTCCCCTCTTTGGAAAAGTCACTTCATTCTAATTCCCCTCTTTGGAAAAGAGGGGTTAGGGGAGATTTTTAAATCACAGATAACTCCATATCTTCTCAATTACTCCACCAATATTCTCAAAATCTCTCTATCAGAAAATCTTAGAACTCTTAATCCCAAGCCTTCCATATATTTATCTCTATAGTTGTCTTTTGCTTTTCCTTCTTCTGAATAGTGCTGTCCACCATCGACTTCGATTACCAGATTTCCTTTGGGACAGTAAAAATCTACTATGAAGTCACCTATAGGCTTCTGCCTGTAAAATTGATAACCTTTTATTTGTTTGCCTCGTATTTTTGACCATAGGATCCTTTCAGCATTTGTCATATTCTTTCTGAGTCGTCGAGAATATTCCTTCAAATGCTTATTATATAAAAGCATATTCTTAAAATCCCCCTTAATCCCCCTTTTTCAAAGGGCGAAAGTTTATCTTTATTTCCCTTTTTCGAAGAGTAAAGTTTATCTATTTTTTTATTCCCTTCTCTAAAGAAGGAGAAAGTTCATGTTTTTATCCCCTTTTTTTAATGGGGTAAGGTTTATCTATTTTTATTCCCCTTTTCTTCAAGGAAAGGGGGAAAGTTATATATTCACTCCCTGTAATTCCCCTCTTTGGAAAAGTCACTCCCTGTAATTCCCCTCTTTGGAAAAGAGGGGTTAGGGGAGATTTTTAAATTTACACATCCCTCAGTATCTCACAAACCACACAAGTCCTAACCATATAAGGACTGTTAAGGCAAGCTGGATGTCCTTTGTAAGAGCCTCTATAGCATCGCCGAGTCCCTTTTGAGCAAGCATCAAGTATCTGAAGAGACCGAATATAACAACAGGGATGGTATAAATGAGATCAGGGGATTGCTCCACTGTATACAGGGCATAGGTGACAAGGGCTGTTCCCGATGATATAATAAGGACCTCCCTTAAAAAGCCCTCTGGATAATCCCTGAGACTCTCCCTGTGATTTGAGGCATTTCCTCCTAAGAGACCACCCTCGGAGAGCCTCTTTCCAGAGGCAAGGACAAGGGATACCATAAACATGGTTGTAAAGAGCCAGGGAGAGACCTCTACATGAAGGGCACTGCCTCCTGCCATGACCCTTATGACAAAGCCAGCAGCAATAGAGAATATATCAAGGATAGCTATATGCTTTAATTTCATTGAATAAGCTATTTGAAGAAGCATATAAAGGACTACATAAAATAAGAAACCCTTTTCAATCTGAAAAGAGATATAAAGGGATAGGGAAAACAGAATCAGTGCAATCCAGAGAGCCCTCTTAAAATCTATTACTCCACTGGCAACGGGCCTTTTATTCTTAAATGGATGTAATCTATCCCTTTCCCTGTCAAGGATGTCATTGATTACATAAACACCACTTGCTGCGAAGGAAAGGGCAAAGAAGGCTGGAAGGCCTGTTTTTATAGTATCCTCTGCCAGAATAGTACCACCAAAAAAGGGAGCAGCAAAAAGAAAGAGGTTCTTGAGCCAATGGTGAGGCCTGAGGATTATCAAAAAGGGCTTAATCCCTCTCATAGACCATTTCTCTAAATAACTCCTCAAGACCTCTTCTGAGAGGTTCTATGAGATTAATTTCAGAATCATCACCCTTTAAGAAAGCCATAACCTCTGGCAACTTATCCTTGCTTATCTCATACCCGCCATCAATCTCCTTGGCTCCAAGGGATCTTAATCTATCCTTCATATCTTCAGTAAGCCTGTTAAATAATATTGTATAGCCTACTATACCCTTTGTCATAAGCTCTGAGATATTTACCACAGCCTTAAGTTCTCCTTTTACAATAATACCTACCCTGTCACAGAGCACCTCAAGGTCATTTAATATGTGAGTGGACATAAATACGGTCTTTCCCTGTTTTTTTAGATCAATTATAAGGTCCTTAACAAGTATCCGTCCCAGTGGATCAAGACCACTCATTGGTTCATCCAGTATCAGTATATCAGGGTCATGGATAAGTGCCTGGGCAAGTCCGAGCCTCTGGACCATGCCCTTTGAATAACTCCTTATGGGTCTGTTTCTGGCATCATAAAGATCAAGTAGATGAAGAAGCCTCTCGGTCTCTGAGGATATCTTCTTCTCTTCCATGCCGAAGTTCTTCCCAACAAAGGCAAGTAGCTCAGTAGCTGTGAGATAATCATAAAAGGAAGGATTCTCAGGAAGATATCCAATAAATCTCCTGTAGTTTATGTCCTTTCCATCAATACCCTTAATGGTAAACCTTCCGGCAGTTGGAAACAAGAGCCCCATCAGGAGCTTTATGGTCGTGCTCTTGCCCGCACCATTGGGCCCAAGGAATCCAAAGACCTCACCCTCCCTCACCTCCAGGTCCAGACCCTTGAGGGCCTCCACCTTCTTACCCTTTGCTGTTTTAAAGGTCTTACTGAGCCCTTCTGTCTTTAT
Organism: Thermodesulfovibrionales bacterium; assembly: GCA_046290845.1. Classification (GTDB taxonomy): domain Bacteria; phylum Nitrospirota; class Thermodesulfovibrionia; order Thermodesulfovibrionales; family UBA9159; genus JBBIPQ01. The sequence continues at coordinate 1,005 of JBKBUA010000111.1, read as the reverse complement.
TGCTATCATCTTTGATAAAGGCAAACTTGCTTGTGCTTCGTATTCTTCCATTTTCATCTATATAAAATCTACCACCATAGGGGTCACGAGGAATCTTATCTATAATACCAGAGGCAAGCATCTCATCAATAGAGCCTGGGGACCTCCTGAATTCCTTCTTAAAGGTCTCTACACCCCTTTCAAGATAATAAACAGCCTCCAGTGCCTTTAACCTTGTCTCAAGGTCCTTCTTCATCGCCTCGTTATGTATCTCACTGATCATCACCCTTAAGAATTCAATGGCAAGAGGAGTATTTTCTGATTCATAGAGGAATCTCGCGGTAAGATTTGCAAACATGGGGTTCTTTGAACGTTCTGTAGCGATCTTCATATAATTTGATGCATTGATAAAATCTTTAAGGAAATAAAAGTAATTAAAGCCCATAAAAAAGGGTATCATGGAGTCCCATTGCCGTGCTTGAACCCCTCGCTCAAGTATCCTATTGACCTCCCTTATCCTGCCAAGTCCCCATGTAAAGGCTGCCTCTGTAAAGTAATAGGCATCAATATTATAGGGGTCAAGATGAGTTGCTACATCCATGAATTTATACATATTAGGGAATTCTATATCCATTGTCTTTCCACTCAGGGCAGGGTCTATCTTTCCACCGTAATAGGTAATTACCTTAAAACAAAGCCAGTCTCCTATTAATGGCTTATGATCAAGGGCTATGATCTTCATTATCTCCCTTGAGGGAATATATCCCAATTTCTCCTGAAAGGGTGTCTGTGACATGTAAGTGGAGGTCTTTTTAATGAGGGGTATGAGGCAGACAATTGATATAAAAAGCAGGACAACAGGAAGTGCCTTCTTCATAGAATCTCTTTTTTCCTGAAGATTATTAATGATAGGGATATAGTTACAGTGGTATAAATCAAACCATAAAGGAGCGCCAGGCCGACCTTATTGATGTCCACAGAAAGGTTATATACTGCATGGAATTTATAGTCAAAGAGTGAGAGGTT
>JBKBUA010000110.1:0-6292 GCA_046290845.1 Thermodesulfovibrionales bacterium | reverse complement strand
TTATCCTTAAATCATTCAATTCCTGTCTTAATTCATCTACCATTAACATCTTTAATCTCCCTTACATTTTATTTGTTTAACTTAGATAACGAGCAGAATCATTCCTATAATACAGAGATAGGCGAAAATATCGCCATATCTCGAATAGATAGTACCTGTACTATCTGTCCTCATGTCAATAATATCGAACCGTCTTTCGAATATTGGCGTTGCCTTAATAATCCTTCCATTACTGTCAATATAACCCGATATTCCTGTATTGGCAGCCCTTAATACAGGTTTTCTATTCTCAATTGCCCTGAACACAGCCATACTAAAATGCTGGTACGGTCCTGCCGTCTTTCCAAACCAGGCATCATTAGTTATGGTAACTATAAAATCTCCACCCTTGCTGTAAAATTTTCTTACAAGGCCTGGAAATATAATCTCATAGCATACGAAGGTGCCAAAACTGCCAAGATCTGTATTGGCCTTCAGTATTTTATCCCCCGGGGTATAATCACCTATACCAACCACAAGCTTATCGAGGAAAAAAAGGACCCTTTTCAGTGGAACATATTCTCCAAAGGGAACTAAATGTATTTTATCATAAATGTATGGAATATTTCCTCCCCTATCGAGGAGTATGGCACTGTTTGTAAGTTCACCTTTTATACCCTTCAATGGAGGTTTTTTAACAATAATACCGCCTGTTAGAAGGTAAGTGCCCAGTCCCTTTTGAAAGGCCTTGAAATTCTCTGTAGGACCTTTTTCATAGCCAAAGTAAAAAGGAAGGGCGGTCTCAGGCCAGATTATCATTGAAGGAGAATAAGACATTGCCTGTAAAGTGAGGGACTCATAGGTACTCAAGACGGATGACTGATATTCAGGCAGCCATTTTTTATCCTGTTCAATATTACCCTGAATAAGGGCGACCCTGACCATCTTTCCTGGCCTTATCTGATTAAGCCTTAACTGACCATAGACCACTGTAAGGATTAGCAAGATAGACAGGCCAATAATACCTGCGTAAATCCAGAACCTCGACAGCAAAGGCATCCTCTCCTCCTTTTTTCTAATCAAGAAAAGATCGACAATTGCAGCATTAAACGCAACAATAAGGAAGGAGACGCCATATATACCGGTTATATCGGCAATTTGTATTAAGGTGAGAAATTTGTATTGAGAATAGCCGAGACTTGCCCAGGGAAAACCTGTTAAGGCATAGGAACGGATAAACTCGAGGGTAACCCAGAATATAGGTGCCATTATGACAGCAGGAAGTCTTGATCTCAGGATCTTTATTGAAAAGGCCATACCGAATAACCCCACATAAAGACCCAGGTATAGAGAGAGGAGAAGAACGACAATGATACTCAGGAAGAAGGGAACATTACCATAATAGGTAATGGAGTGGTAGATCCAGTAGAGTGTGCCCGAAAAGTAAATTGTACCTGAAAGATAGCCTGCCTTAAAGGCCGTCAATCCATCCTTTTCCCATAATGATACAAGGAGAGGCACCAGAGAGATCCAGGCGAGAGGATAAAGGTCAAAGTTAGGAAAGGATAAAAAAAGGAGTATACCCGAGAGGACTGCGGGTCCATAAATCTTTAGCTTAACCTTGACATTAAAAGCCATCAATGTTTATAGTTTATTAATGGGCAGTTAGCTCAGTCGGTAGAGCAGAGGCCTGAAAAGCCTCGTGTCCGCAGTTCGATTCTGCGACTGCCCACCATAATAAATTTTTTTATTTTAACAAGAATTTTCTCACCTCACCAACGCGCAGTGTTATCTTATTTGAGTCGAGATGCTCGAGGAAAGGGATTGCATATTTCCTTGTTGTCTTTAATATATCCCTGAACTCCGCAACCGTCATCTGGGGCTTTTTTGAAAAGAACTCCCTTAAAAGGGATAACATTCTGTTATAATGTTGAACAGTTAGATAAAGAGAGTCATTTATCCTCGCTACCTTTCCCTCCTTTTCCATCAATCGAAGGATGTCGCCAGTTTCTTTCTCCTTAATCTGTATGATTGCTGATAATTCCTCCTTAGATGGTGGCTGAAAGCCTGCCTCATCAAGTATCTTTAGTATCCTTAAGGATGCACCCGAATCAGAGGAGGACGTCCTGAAGCCTTCGAGCATTACAATATTCTTTTCAATCCTTACGCCCTTAATCAATGACAAAAGGCTATTCCATATCTCAGGTGTGACCCTTATTTGATTTCTCAATTCCTCCTTTTGCATTCCAGGGCTGAGAGGGTTTGACTTATGATAATCCTGGAGAACCATCCGAATATCGTTTGAGAGGCTTTCATAAACATCCCTGTGAAAAAGCAACCTTTCGATCTCGATAACCTCCCCAGCTTTTTTTAAGTTTTTAATCGCCTCTTCAATAGCGGATACCTCAGCCTTGATCCATCCTTTTAAAGAATCACCAACCATTCCCCTAATACCAGCCTTCTTTATCTTCATAGATATCTTTTCTATAAGGTCAGCTTTTTCATAGGTAACGAGGTCACTAATCCCTTCGGTCTTCCTCCTCCTGGGAGGGGCAGGGTCGAGTACAGTACCCCCTCCAATGGTAACGACAGGAGAAAACCTCCTTATAATAAATCTATCGCCAGAAAGTGCTATTACCGGTTCGGAGAGCCTGAATTGACAGTAACAGGATTCTCCTCCTTTTAACTCCTCTCTTTCATAAAGAATTATTCGGCCGATGGTCTCGAAGGTGGTGAGGTGAAAATGAACAAGGCTTCTCGTTCTCAGGGGCTGCTGTCCTTGAAGTAATTCGAGCTTTGCATCTATGACAGAGGTAGGTCTTAATACATCAGGTGTGACAACGACATCCCCTCTGCTCAGGGCCTCCTTCTCAATTCCTTGCAGATTTATTGCAACCCGCTGGCCCGCATAAGCGGTCTTTATAGGTTTGCCATGACTATGTAATCCCCTTACCTTGCTTTTTAACCCAGCAGGTAATATCTCAACATCATCATCTATAGTTATACTGCCCGATATGAGGGTACCTGTGACAACGGTTCCAAAGCCCTTGAGTGTAAAAACCCTGTCGATGGGCAACCTGAAGATCTCATTAACAGGTTTTGTTTTGATGGTGAGAGCAATGTGGTGTATCCTCTCCTTGAGAAGGTCGAGGTTATAACCGCTCTTAGCTGATACAGGTATAATATCTGAATTTTCGAGGAAGGTGCCTTTTACAAAGTCCCTGACCTCCTCGGTAACAAGATCGAGCCAATCCTTTTCAACAAGGTCTGCCTTTGTAATCGCTATCAAGCCTGATTTAATCTTTAAAAGGTCACAAATTGCTAAATGTTCCCTACTCTGAGGCATTATTCCTTCGTCAGCAGCGATAACGAGTAAGACTATATCGATTCCGCCTGCTCCTGCAAGCATATTTCTCACAAGCCTCTCATGGCCAGGGACATCGACAATACCAACTGTAAGGCCATCAGGATAATTGAGATCAGCAAATCCGAGGTCAATCGTGATGCCCCTCTCCTTTTCCTCTTTTAATCTATCAGGGTCGATGCCTGTGAGGGCCTTTACGAGGGTGCTCTTACCATGGTCAATATGACCTGCTGTTCCGAGGATTACATAGCGCATGAAATATTTTATTCAATATGACAGGAAGGTATCAAGGAAGGTAGTGATCAGTTCCTCGTGATGCGTGATGAGTTAAATGAGTGACCCATGATCAGTAATCCGTGATGTTAACTAATCCAGGATTCAAGATCCAGGTACACAATACAGGATTCAGTCCCGCTTTAGTCCCGCTTAAGCGGGATTAAATACGGCTAACCCATCACGCATAACTCATTACTGATCACGGGCTCACGCATCACTGGTTACTCATCCCCATCACGCGTCACGCAACACCTATCACGTATTTACTCGAACTTAATTGCCTCAACAGGGCAGGTGTCTGCTGCTGCCTGACAGTCACAGGTATCGCACTTGTCAGGGCCGATAACCCAGGCCTTGTCATCCCTTAATTCGAAGACCTCAGGACAGAGCTCCACGCAGGAACCACAACCAATACATAAGTCCATGTCTACAACCGGTACTGCCATTTTTTTTACCTCCTTTTTATTTTATTCAACTGGCGTAACAACCGCCATTACAACAAGCCTTTCTCCCTTATTGGCCTCAAAGCCATGAGAAACCATGGGGTCACAGAGGATACAGGTCTTCTCATCTGCCTCAATCCTCTCATCTCCTACTATAAACGTTCCTCTGCCCTGAACGCAATACATAAGAAGCCTTAACGGTGCCTTATGAGGTTCGAGCCTCTGTCCTTGCTCGAGACACATTAAGGCTATCCTCATCTCAGGCTTATCAGAAAGCATCTCCCTCGATATCCTGTCAGGATAAAACTTGATGTGACTCTTAAGGTCTATTATCTCCATTATCCACCTCCACTGTTGGAAATATTTTAATCTTTTGTGACCCCTTTCCCTAAAGGATACTTCAATAACCATTAATCTTCAATGATACAAATCATAATAAACAGTCTCTATCTCGGAGGCATCTTCCTTGAATCTGTTGAGGACCTCCTGAACAGTCATATCAGGTGGATAAACTATGAATTCGTTTGTCATAAGACCTCCAGCGGTGTCTTCATCATGACCGAGGAGCTCCTGTATATCTTCCGCATCCTTCACCCTAACAACCTTAACGCCATTGACATCAACAATCTGTTTGTCGAGCAGGTCCCTCACAGCGAGCAGGTCAGGTGATGTCATATCATAAGGTCTTAATTCCGAAGATAGGATACGAGCCGTTATAATCCTCTTGTTGAATAACTCGAGGGATGCCCACTCTATCATATAGGGCCTCTTTTTCCGCTCCAGGATAATTGCACTGACCTTTGGTAAGGGGTCAGCCTTTACAATAATGAGGTCCTTCAGCCTTCCCAGTTCCTCCCCCCTTGGGTCGAGGACTGGCTCTCCAAGTATCTCACTAACAAAGAGTTCACCAAACAGAGGCATCTATCTCTCCCTGCTCAATTGTTCAGCCCTGTAAAGGAATTCCTCTATCGCCCTTTTACCATCAGAGCCATAGTCCATTGTATATTCATTTACATATAGCCCTATGTGTCTTGCAATCACTGAATCATCCAACTCTCTGGCATTCTCCCTTATGTAGGGCATCACATCTTCCCTGTTATCATGAGCATAGGCGATGCTTCTCCTTATAAGATTCTCTACATTTTCAATTATATCTGAAAAATCCTTTTTTATGATTATGCAGCCCAGAGGGATAGGCAGGCCTGTCTCCTCTTCCCACCACCGTCCCAGATCGATCATCTCATGAAGGTCATAGGACAGGTAAGTAAAGCGGGATTCGTGGATAATAAGGCCAGCATCAACAATTCCTGATTTTACAGCACCTAATATCTCGTGAAAAGGCATAACAACAATATTTTCCCCATACTCAGGGTTATAAAGCCTGAGCAGGAGAAAGGCTGTTGTTAAAATTCCTGGTATGGCTATCCTTTTACCCTTCAAATTCTCCATCTCTAAAGGCTCTCTCGCAACAAGCAGGGGACCACAACCCCTTCCGAGAGCGCCTCCGGCATTCAGGAGCAGATATTGGTCTTTAAGATAAAGATAGGCATGAAAGGAGACCTTAGTAACATCGAATTCACCCTTCAAAGCCAGGTTGTTCAGCGTTTCAACGTCCAGTAGAGACTCTTTAAACTCTATCTCATGATCTTTGACCTTTCCATGCACGAGGGCATAGAAGATAAAGGTATCATTTGGGCATGGTGAATATCCGAGGGTAAGTGTCCTCATTAAAATTTTTAACTTTTCAGTGCCTCAGGTCATCGAAATTCAGTATGTCCATATACTCCCATTCCCGCCATCCCATTACATATATGCCTGCTCGGCTGGCGTATTTTATTACATTCTCAGGAAAGGCTATACTTCCGAAAATGATTATTAGTTCCTTTCCCGTGAATTCGGAAAAGAAATCAAAGAACTTCTCTGCCTTTTCCTCAATTTCCTTTATATCTGAGTCCCTGGGCGTGGAACGGGCCTCGATCATGAAGACCTTATCATCACAGGCAGCTATTGCATCTATTTCGTAATCAACTCCATTCTTCCTCCTGAACATCCTCTGACCTTCCAGGCTTACATCGCATTTAAAATATTTTTTTAAGACAGGGCGGAGGGCAGGAGCTATAAGGTCCTCAACGAGGGTTCCCATTTTCTTTGCGAGATTGCTCCATTCCTTGTTTTTTCTTTTCGTCTCCTCTCGCATCTCTTCCCTGAAGACTCGCATCTCTTCCTTGAA
>JBKBUA010000109.1:3207-6410 GCA_046290845.1 Thermodesulfovibrionales bacterium | reverse complement strand
AACAAGCTGAACTTCAGCCAATCATCACCTATGAGATTGGTTTAAGAACAACTTCCAGCAAAACAAGGATTGAAACAGTAATATATCTTCAAGTAAATCCGCCGGATTGGTGTTTAAGAACAACTTCCAGCAAAACAAGGATTGAAACCAGGTGCATTCGCAGGGTTCGTTCCATCATAAAAGAGTTTAAGAACAACTTCCAGCAAAACAAGGATTGAAACACAGTCTCATTAACCCTCAGATAACGCTTAATGAGTGTTTAAGAACAACTTCCAGCAAAACAAGGATTGAAACAAGCTGAACTTCAGCCAATCATCACCTATGAGATTGGTTTAAGAACAACTTCCAGCAAAACAAGGATTGAAACACTTTTATGACGGGCAATCTCAGACCCTCTACGACTAGTTTAAGAACAACTTCCAACAAAACAAGGATTGAAACTGTTGTGGTAGAATATTATATGCAGTTGGTCAAGGCTGACTTGCCCATTCCCTGTAATAGGGAATGATGAGGCAACGGGGAATGCCCGCCCCCGCAACTGCATTATCTTGTTTAAGAACAACTTCCAGCAAAACAAGGATTGAAACCCTCGTCCATACACAAAAACCTCACCTCGTAGGTGAAGGGATGGGGGCTTTTAAATTCTGAATCTATTCTCTCTGTATTCCCTCTGGTCAATGATGCCCTGTTCATAAAGGAGCTTCCATTTTGTTACCTGTAGGTCAACCCCTCCAGAGAAAACCGCTAAGGTGCATAGGCCAGCGATTAATATGGCTATGATATATTCAGACGGCGTGCCAGTCCTCAGGCGACCACCAAAGAGGGTGATATACCTGCCTCGGTCATCAAAGAGAGGTACACCAGTAACGGTCAGGCTATCCATAAGGAGATGGCCTATTAAGACACCAATCATTATTGCCAGTGCTTGCTGTAGATTTGTGAGAAAGGCGATTACGAAGACAATTAGCCAGATAGTCAGGCTATGAGATATGCCCCTGTGCTTAACAGGTGCGATATTCTCAATCAGGTCAGGCAAAACACTGCCAAAGGCAGATAATACATAGCCATAACCAAAGAGTTTACCAACTGAGCTCCCTACTAATATGTGACTTACCCATGTCATTGTCTTCCTCCTATCCTTAAGCCCTGAAACATGTATCGCATAGCTGCAGCAATAAAGATAAGGTTATGCTGACCCATCAGGGCTACTGCAATGATTATCAAGGCAAGGAGCATGTATGTTATATCAAAGGCTGTTGAGCCGCTGCCTATGAACTGTCTTTCAGCATCTTTGAGTCGTGCCTTGAGGCTTGCAGAGAGATTATTGTAATGCTTGCATGTTATGTAGGCCTCCTCTGCCCTGATTAAAAGCTGCTCAATTATCTTTGTCTTTCTGTTGTCCGAGGTCTGCGGTATTGAATCGGCATTGTCAATAAGGATACAGAAAGGCGGCTGTAGGGTATTGAGGAAGTAGTTTACCAGAGCCTCTGCCTTTTTAAAAGGCAGAGGGACATATTCCTTAAACCACAGGGCAAATGCGTCAGAGGCATTAATATAGTAAACAGCCTTGCCTTCATCAAGGAGTCTTTGCTGCATATCCCTGAGATAGGATGACTTGCCTGTCCCAGCACCACCTTCGATTATGTATATCTTACTCAATTTAACACCCCCTTTAAATCAATAATATCTCACTAAATAGCCTATGCCATCACAGCGAGGGCAGTCAAGCATCGGCATTACCTCCAAGGGCAAGAATTTGCAAGCATCGCAGTTAGCATGACAGATACTGCAAAGCTCAACCTCACCCGTTCCATTGCAGTATTTGCAAATATGCCATGTTTCTGTTATTTCTCTGTTCATTGGATTATCAACGCGCATCACAGCCTCCTGAACCTGCTAATCTTTCTGAGAGGTTTTCTCTCAGGTCGGGTTTGATTAATGCGAGAAGCTCAAGCCTTGCGGCCTGACAGTCTGCAACGGCACTGCTCAGTTTTGCCTTATGCCCCATATAAGTTGCCTCTGCTTTGTAGTAATCCTTTTGATACTCAATGCCTACCTCAACTCTCTTCTTGAACCATGAAAGATATTCCACCTCTCTGGTTAAAAAGGTGCTTAGTTGCGTAATCTCATAAATAACCGCTTGATACTTTGAGATAGCCGCCACCGCCTTGTTTCTGACCTTTGCCTCAAGCTCTGTAATCCGTTTTTTAAGTTCCCGCCTCTCTCTCGTATCCAGTAATGGGATGGTCATGGTAAGCCCTGCCACTGCCCTGTCTGTATATTGCCCTGTTGTGCCAGCATTTGCACTGAGCCGAGCATCCAGCTTGAGGTCTAACCCTGTAAGGTTCTTCATCGCTATAACCTCCTCGTTATTAGCCACTATATAGTCAACAATGCTGAGGTTATCGGCCTCCACCGCTGCCCCGCCGATGGCGGGGCTTAGAATCATGCTGATTACAACTGCTATAATCTTTGCTATAATCTTTACCATGCCTGCCTCCTTAGTTCAGAGATTTAACAAAGCTCGATACAAGGCTTTTTACATCCGCTCGCTCTTTTTCTAAGTATTCCCTCTCCCTTACTCGCTGAGCCTCTTTTGCCTCACGCCCCTGCCTTTCCTTTTCCGCCCTTTCAGACTCACGCTCAGGCAGTGATGGAAAAGCAATGGGCCTCAGGCTCGTTATGTAGGCAATGGGGTTTTTAACATACTGGCCGTCAATCTTAAAGGTCTCGATGAGATAGAGGAAGAAATCTACCCGTTCAGGATGACGGTTGCGGAGGCTGCGCAAAGCCAACTCATCCTGTCCTGAAGATTCTTTCTTTAATCTCTCAAAAAGTCTCTCTCTGAGAGAGATGTCTTTATAGATGTCTTTAAAGATGTCTTTGTGCAAGGATTGTGCCACTCCTTCTAAGTCATTGTTTTTGCTAAGTTTTTTAGGCATAGCTGAGACCCCCTTTTTTTCTTGCTTTCGGTAAAAATCTTTTTTGCTTTCGGTAAAATTTTTTTCGCTTTCGGTAAAATCTTTCTTGCTTTCGGTAAAATTTTTTTCGCTTTCGGTAAAATCTTTCTTGCTTTCGGTAAACCCCTCGGTGCTTTCGTTAGAATCCCTGTAAGGGAGTGGTTTATACCGACGCTGGTCAAACTGCCATCTCGTGTAATCCTTCTGAACACTGTAGACATTTGCCTCTGTGTAGGTTAAAAC
>JBKBUA010000109.1:0-2944 GCA_046290845.1 Thermodesulfovibrionales bacterium | reverse complement strand
TCCCAGGGCGGGGTTGGGTTTGTGTCATGCCAGAGACCCAGCTTATTTTTGCGGGCCTCTGCTTCCGCCTCGATGTATTCTGAGGCATAGGGCCTTTTGAGATACCTACGATACGCCAGGCATAGCCCTCTTTAACCATCGTAAGGTTTACAGCGAGGCGGTCTCGTTTTCTTTGCAGCCTACAGACCTCCCGATTGTTCGAGCTTACTTCCACTTACGACGTGGCAATTTGCAAATCGAGGCGGTCTCGTTTTCGTCGCAACCTACAGACCTCCCGATTGTAGGTCTTTGCACCTGTGGTCTCTACCGCAACAGGCTCACCGAGGATCATCTGCTTAAGGGCCAGTGTTGCCTCCTCGCCATAGGGCTGGCCTGACCTTTCAGGCGCGTCAGAGAGATGGATGAGGAAAACAGGCGTGAAATCTTAAAACACATTGAGTAGGGGTTCAAATTTTTGAACCCCTACTCCTCTCTCCTCTCCTCGCAGAGCGTCAAAGGTTAAAGGAGGACAAGCAACTGTAGGGGCACGTTGCAACGTGCCCCTACTATCTTCAGCCTAACTTAAGCTTAACGCCCAAGGTATGGTAAAATAAATCATGATTAGAAAATCCTTTAATTCCCTCGCAGGAAAGCTCATCATTGCTGTCGGTGCATTAATGACCGTGGGAAGCCTCATCTTCGGATATATCTTTGTGAGCTATGAAGAAAAGATAATGATGAATAACCTCATAAACTATGCATCTTCAAAGGCAGACCTGATTAAGAGGGGAGTTTTTTATGGAATGTTGACAGCCCATCGTGACATCATTGAACAGACTGTAGATGTTATCGGGACAGGCCCCGATATAACAGGCATAGCTATTTATGACAAGGCAGGGAAGGTAGTATATTCTTCCGACAAGGACTCTGTTGGAAAGGTTGTGGGAAAAGACTCGACATCCTGCCGAATCTGTCATGCCGATTCCAGACCAAAGGAAGTGCTTTCAAAGGCACAGAACTGGACAATATCAAAAGGTCATAACGGGAAAAAGAGCCTCAAATTTGTCCTTCCTATTTATAATGAACCTCCCTGTTACACAGCCTCATGCCACAGACACCCAAGGGATCAAAAAATTTTAGGTGTGCTTGAGACTGATTTCAGTACCGCCACTGTTGATAAGACAATTAGACAGAACCGTATTGGCACAGTCCTCTTCGGTGGTCTCTTTGTGAGCATCATATCAGTAACGCTTTGTATCATCCTTTATAATTTCGTCTCAAAGCCTATATCCCTTCTCGAAGAGGGCATGAAGAGGATAGCCCAGGGTGACCTTGATTATGAAATAAAGATAAACACCTCCGATGAAATGGGTCTTCTCGCGACAACCTTCAACAATATGACAAAGGATATAAAAAGATATAAGGAGAACATGGAGAACTGGACAAAGGCCTTAGAGGAAGAGATACAGAAGAAGACAGCAGAAATCATGAAGGCCCATGACCAGCTTATAAATGCGGAAAAGCTGGCCTCTCTTGGAAGAATGGCCGCAGGAGTGGCACATGAACTGAACAGCCCTTTGACAGGGATCGTTACCTTCGCCCATCTCATGCTTAAAAGGATACCGCCTGAAAACAAACAGGACAGGGAAGACCTCGAGATCATTATAGAACAGGCAAACAGATGTTCAAAGATAATAAAGGGACTGCTCGGCTTTTCGAGAAAGGCTACTGCCGAGAGGGTAGAAATAAACATAAACACCCTTCTTGACAGCACAATAGCGATGGTAAGAAATCAGGCAAAGTTCCATAATATCAAGTTTAATCTCAATTTTGATGAATCCTTGCCACTTATCCATGTGGACCCGAATCAGATGCAGCAGGTATTCCTGAATTTACTTATCAATGCTGCCGATGCAATGAATGAAAGAGGGCAGATAACTATAGCAACGAGAACCGTAGGGGAGTCGGAAGAGACTCCATGGTTCAAGATGGGTCATCCACAGGAAGGGAAAAAATACATAGAGATAGAGTTTACAGATACAGGCCCTGGAATACCAGAGGAGTATCTGGGTAAGATCTTCGAGCCATTCTTTACAACAAAACCTGTTGGAAAGGGAACAGGACTTGGCCTTGCGGTCAGTTACGGGATAATAAAAAGGCATGGCGGTAATATTACCGTAAGGAGTGAGGTTGGCAAGGGAGCGAGCTTCTTCATAAGATTGCCTGTAGAGGAAGGTTCTGAGATAGGATGACGATCAAGAGGATAGCGGAGATATTAAAGGCTGAGATTGTATTCAATGCAGATTCCCTCGATTTCGAGATAGAATCGGTCTGCAGTTCTGACCTGATGAGCGATCTGCTACATTTTTCAACGAGGAATAAGTCCATTTTAATCACAGGTCTCACGAACTCACAGGTCATAAGAACAGCAGATATCTCTGATATAAAGGCTATTGTCTTTGTCCTCAACAAAAGACCTGATAAGGATACGATTGCCCTTGCAAGAGAGAAAAAAATAACCCTTATGGTATCACCCCTTTCAAGGTTTACTGCCTGTGGTAAGCTCTATTCTGAGGGGTTGAGGAGTTGTGTAGATGAAAATAGATGACCTGAAAACAAATATCGAGGGGAGCTTTCATCTTATAGGTGGTGACTTCACAAAGGCAGGGGCTGCTTCGAGTGAGTTGAAGTCCATACTCACGAATCTCGGTATCAGTCAGGATATAGTGAGAAGGGCGGCGATAGCCACATTTGAAGGAGAGATGAATGTTATTATTCATGCCGTTGCCGGAGTTATGTATTATCAGATATCTCAGGGTCTTATAAAGGTAGTCTTCGAGGACATGGGACCTGGCATACCAGATATAAGTAAGGCTATGGAGGAGGGTTATTCAACAGCACCTGACTGGGTAAGAGAGATGGGATGGGGAGCCGGCATGGGGCTGCCGAATATGAAGAAGAATGC
>JBKBUA010000010.1:26588-29721 GCA_046290845.1 Thermodesulfovibrionales bacterium | reverse complement strand
CCACCGCTATCAAAGGTGATAGATTTCCCGATTATAACGGTAGGCCTGTCATCTGAACCCTTATAATTCAGGATTATAAACTTTGGTGGCTCAGAAGATCCCTTTGCTACCGCCAGGTATGCACCCATTCCCTCTTTTTCCGCATCTTCCCTTTCGAGGACAGTAACAGAGACCCTTTCGCCTGATAAGTTAAGGGCAATCCTCGCAAGCTCTGAGGGTGTCATGTCATTAGCAGGCGTATTTACCAGGTCTTTGACAAAATTTACCGCCTCAACAACTCGCTCTGTCCATATTACCGAGTCATCCAAATCTTGCGTAGGTCGGGAAAGTATAACAAACCTATCGAGTTTGCCCTCTTCTTCCTTCTTATATCTCTGGAATCTGTAAAGTGAAAGAAGGCCGCCTTCAAGAAATGGGTTTGGAGAAAGACCTACTGAATTCAGGTATCTCATGGATAGGGCTGCATTATTTATCTTAAGGTTTTTTAAAAGAGAGAATGACCTTCCTCCTGCCCTTCTGATCTTTTCTTTGTTCAGGTCTCCTCTCTTGCCAAGACCGGTAAGGATTATCCTCTCCGGCCCGATCCTTCCCTGGGTATGTATAAGATATGTTTGATCCTCCTTGCCTTCGAATTCTCTCTTTTTAAGGATACCTTCAATGAGTCCGCCGAGGGAATCGTTTATATCTTTATAAACGGTTATCTCCTCTTCCTCGCATAGAGGAAGGATCAATGCCTCTGTATCAACCGCTAATTCTCTAAGATCAATGACCTCTATCTGCATTTTATTTATTCTGTAAGCCTGCCATTATGCATCCTGAGTACCCGTTTTGCCTCATTTGCAATTGTTGAACTGTGGGTAACAACAATAAAGGTTATTCCCTTCTCCTCATTCAATCTCTTAAAAAATCTTATAACCTCTGCCTCTGTTTCCTCATCGAGGTCACCTGTTGGCTCATCAGCAAGTATTATTTCTGGATTGTTTATAAAGGCCCTGGCTATGGCAACCCTTCTCTGCTGCCCGCCTGAGAGCTGTGACGGATAGGAATCGAGCTTATCACCAAGACCCATAGCATCAAGTAGCCTTATTGCTTCATCCCTGATCACCCCACCATTTTTCTTTTCCGGGCTAAACACAACAGGTAACATTACATTCTCGAGGGCTGTGAGAGTAGGAATAAGGCTTGAAAACTGAAATACAAAATTCAATTTCCTGTTTCTGAACTCCGATAGACTATCATCATCGAAAGAGAGGATGCTCTCTCCATCGATTAAAATATCACCACTATCAGGCCTTGTCAGACCTCCTATAAGACTGAGCAGGGTGGTCTTCCCGCTTCCTGAATGGCCTATTATAGAGATATATTCACCCTTATCGCACCTGAAGGATACATTGTCAACGGCTCGAATCTCCTGATTGCCGGCCCTGTACCTCTTCGAAACCTCCCTTACCTCGATCATATTATTCTCCTTTCCTTATTGCCTCATAGGGCTCCATCCTGCTACACCTCAGGGCAGGATAGAAGGCAGCAGCGATACCTGTGCTTATTGATATAAGTAATGTAACTATTATAGCGCTTATTATAAATATCCTGTCGGGCCAGAGATAGGGCAAATTGAACGCACCGGTAAGAGGGACTTTGAGACTATAAAGTAATATCCCACCTGCCACGATTCCTGCCATGCCACCTGTAAGGGATATTATAAAGGCCTCTGCCGTTATAAATGAAAAAACTGATCTCTTCTTAGCGCCTAATGATCTCAGGATGCCTATCTCTCTCTGCCTTTCGTTTACAATCATTGAAAATACGACGGCTATCAATATAATAGTTATTACCCACAGTGAAATACCGACACCCAAAAGGATCCTCAGAAGGGCAAAGAGTTGCCTCTTGACACCTCCTATAACATCCTGGGCTGCAATTGCCTTGACCCCTGATAACTCATACTCAACAAATACAGCAGCCCTCTCAGGGGATATATCGGGATTAAGTTGAATAAGTATCGTTGAGATCGCATCCTCGCTGATCTTAAGGGATTCGACAGCCTTTTCCTTCGATGTCCTGATCATATCCTTAGCGGTCTCAAAGGTCATAAAAACGCCGTGGTCTATGTACTCAAGTCCTGTATCAGAGAGAATCCCGACAACCTTAAGGGACTTCCCGTAGAACTTCATCTCATCTCCCTTTGCAACAGGGATAGACCTTCCTATTATTATCTCATCCTTTCCGAGGGGTCTATTGATAGACTCATTAAGCCATGGTGTAATTGTAAAGTCAGTGGCAGGGTCAAAGGCCACGAGAAAGGCATCAACATTGGTGCAGCATTCATACTGAGTCCCCTTAATAAACAATTGTGGAGAGGCTGACTTCACGCCTTTTATCTTTCTTATCTTTTCGAGATTCTCAGGCTGCATGTAAAATACAGAGGGAGTTCCAGCAATAAGTGTAGTTTTTATCTTATCCGCAAAACCCTCGGGAACAACCATAAGGTCAGCGCCGAGCCTTTTTGTGCCTATGCTTATGCTATTTAAGACACCCTTTATACTTACAGCACCTGAAAAGAGCAGACCCGAAACGAGCGTAACAGATAGAATGAGGGCAAGGCTCCTGAAAAGCCTTCTTTTTATATTCCTCGCTGCGTAATAAAAGAGATTCATCTTACCTCCTGCTATAATAACATAAGGTTCGAGGATAAAAAAAGCCCGCCCGATGGTTCGATTTAACTTACCATGACGGCGGGCTGGAGGGGTTTGATTTACTTTTCCCAGGCTATCTGGATCCCGCAGATGAAGACCTCTCTCTCCTTGTCTACCTTGGGGTCAACACCCATTGCATTATGACAGGACTTACACATTGAGATACTGCCGAGGACCTTCTTAGTCTGCATGTTCACAACAATATATTCAGAGTCCTTATAATCCTTTGCTGGCACGCGTCTTACCGCTGCTATCGCATATTTTCCATCCGGTGTGGTTGTCACATCGTGCACATCATAATCCTCGCCAAAGACAACGGTATCAACAACCTTCATCTTCTTTGTATCTACCACATAGAATCTTCCATCAGCAGGCTGTCCCGCCACAGCACCTGTTGATGCCTGATAGAGCAATTTACCATCAGGGCTGAGCCTTGC
>JBKBUA010000010.1:14287-26492 GCA_046290845.1 Thermodesulfovibrionales bacterium | reverse complement strand
GTAAAGCCTGTCCATAAGTTTTGGATCTATAGGATTCTTTACATCAAAGACATGGACATCTCCCTGGGACATTGAACTCAGATATAACCGTCCATCAGGGCCATAATGGCTACCGCAGAACCTCGTCGGCTTATCAAAGACCTTTTTTTCTGCCACAACCTTCGGGTTCATCCTGTTACTTATATCTACTACATAGAGTGTGCTCGTATCCCAGGTTGGATAATAGATATACTTGTAATCAGGCGACATCTCGATTGCATCGGCCTGTTCATTATTAGGCATTGGTAGTCTTCCAGCCACAGAGCCTGAGATCATCTCCCTTTCTCCGTCAATCGTGATGGTAGTAAAGACCATGTGTCCACCGCGCGTTGCAGAATATACTGTTCCCTTATATACCTTGTTCTTGCTCTCTGCTGTTGATTTTGCTGGTGCAGAGAAAAAATAAAGGGCTAACGCAACCAGCGTAAAGGAGATAACAATTGCAATGATCCTTAGACCTTTTTCTCTTAAACTCATTCTAACCTCCCTTTGAATCTTAGTTTTTACTCGTTTCAGAGATACCAATCCAGATACCATTACCTCATATAATATGTTTCTTAATTCTCACCCCCTTTTTTTGTTCGACCATGCCCTTATTTGGGTGAATGGGTAAAATGGGTGAATGGGTGAATAGGTGAATGGTTTTTTTCACCCTCTTCACCACTTCACCTCTTCACCACTTCACCTATTCACCAATAAAATCCACCTCTTCACCTTACCCTCTGAGATGGGTGCGGGACTAAATGGATTTTTATTTATAGAAGCAACTATTGTGCCCACAATCTCTCCCGAAAATATCAATGAATTGAATCATTTTATATATTTACTTTATAAATTTAATTTTAGAAAACGCTGAATCTTCAATAATTAAGGCAGGATGCTATGGCATTTTACAATAAAATGGTATTTTGCTATACTTCCCCTATTCCCATTGACTTTAATTTTCTCAACAGGGTAGTGTAGTCGATTCCGAGCTTCCTCGCTGCTCTGCTCTTGTTGCCTTCGGTAGCCTTCAATATACTCTTTATATGAAGCCTCTCGACCTCAGCAAGCGTGAGGTCATCAGGATAGGGGGTTGTCTTTCCATCGGGTTCCTCTTTATCTTTCAGGATCTCAAGGGGAAGGTCATCAATATCTATCGCATCGTCATCCGTTATCGTTATCGCCCTTTCTATAAGATTTTCAAGTTCCCTCACATTACCTTCCCATCGATATTTTAAAAGGGCCTCTTCTGCGTCCCTCGTAATCGTGATATTCCTCTGCATCCTCATCGAAAATCTCCTGATAAAGTGCCTTATTAGGAGAGGAATATCATCTTTCCTCTCTCTCAATGGCGGTATCTCTATAGGTATCACGTTAAGTCTGTAATAGAGGTCCTTTCTGAAGTTGCCCTTATCGACAGACTCTTTAAGGTCTTCATTTGTAGCAGCTATTACCCTGACATCAACACTTATCAAATCCTTCCCTCCGAGCCTCATAAAAGACCTCTCCTGAAGAAACCTCAGTAGCTTAACCTGTAGCATTGGGCTAATGCTGCTAACCTCATCGAGAAAGACAGTCCCCTTATCGGCGGCCTCAAAGAGACCTATCTTCCTGCTTACTGCACCAGTGAAGGCGCCCTTCTCATATCCAAATAGTTCTGATTCGAGAAGTTCATCAGGCAAGGCACCGCAATTTATCGGGATAAAAGGATGTTCTCTTCTTTTGCTTCCCGAATGGATTGCCCTGGCTATCAACTCCTTTCCAACACCGCTTTCGCCAATCAAAAGGACTGTGCCATCGGTGTTTTTGACCTTCTCTATCATTGAAAAGACATATCTCATTGCCTCACTATTGCCAATAATCTCTTTGTCAGTCCCATCAAGCCGTCTTTTCAAGCCTATGTTTTCTAACCGCAGATTCCTCGCCTCGATAGCCCTCCTTACTATGATAAGGAGATGCTCAGGATCAAAGGGCTTTGGTATAAAGTCGTAGGCTCCTGTCTTAATAGCCTTAACAGCAGATTCAACCGATGAGTAGGCAGTAATGACTATAATCATGATGTTTTGATCAATGGTCCTTACCCTCTCTATCACCTTGAAACCGTCTGTGTCAGGCATCATGAGATCGGTTATCACGACATCTACAGGTTCTGATACCCCGCCCATGGCGGGGTGAGTCCCGCCATGGCGGGATCGAACCGACTCAAGCCTCCTTAATGCCTCATCTGCCCTTAGATAAGTCTCAACAGAATATCCCTCGGGCTCGAGGGACCTCTTCAGTATCCTGAGCATCGTCTCCTCATCATCAATGGCTAATATCCTGACAGGTCTTTCCATTAATCTAATGGCAGTCTTATCACAAACTCACTGCCCTCTCCTTTTTTACTTTCCACAGAGATCTCTCCTCCATGATTCTGGATAATGCTATAGCTAATAGCAAGACCCAGGCCAGTTCCTTCACCCACCTTCTTCGTGGTAAAGAAGGGATAGAATATCTTATCCTTTATCCCTTCGTCGATTCCACAACCTGTGTCTTTAACAGAGATCTCAACCCATTCATTCCCCGACCTCATGGCCCTTACAGTGATCAGACCTTCAGACTCAATAGACTGTATTGAATTCTGAATAATGTTATGGAGAACCTGACCGATCTGAAGGGGGTCTGCATTTATATAAGGTAAAGCGTCCTCCATATCGTAAACTATCTCTATCCTCTTTGAGTCGAGCATCTTTCGAGCTGAATTCACAGTCTCTTTAATTAAATCTCCCAGCGACACCCTCTCCTTTTTCGGAGGAGACTGTCTTGAATAAATCAAGAGGTCCTTTATTATCCTGCCACATCTATCAGCATCACTTATGATAGTTTCAAGGTCAGCTCTTAAGCCCTCATCATTTATATCTCTTTTCATCAGCTTGGCAAGACCTATGATATTACCAACAGGATTATTGATCTCATGAGCGATTGCTGCTGCAAACCTCCCGATGGATGCGAGTCTCTCGGAATGGTTAAGCCTTTCCTCTATCTCCTGTAGTCTCTCAAGATTTTCAGCCATCCTGTTAAACCCCTCAGCAAGTTCACCAAGCTCATCCCCTGATTTCACTTCCATTCTGTATCTAAAATCCCCTTTACCTATCCTCTCCGCACCTTCCCTTAGCTTGATGATCGGAGATGTGAGCCTTTTTAATACCATAAAGACAATAACACTTGAAATAGAGGTTATAAGAAAGAAAAGGGGAAAAAGGGCAAGGTATGCCTTTGCTATTAACTGTGGAAGATAATTCTCCTTGAGGATATACATATCGCCTATGACATCTTCAGAAATACCTTTTAAGGAAAGCTTAATAAGTTGAAAATCATCTCGATTGCCCGCAAAAAGGATGTCATTTAGATCCTGGATTGCCCTCCCAATGACTCCTGGTCCGCGGTCTGTGGGCCGTAATGCGTGATAGGTAGATGCAACCACCTCCCCTTTTTTGTCAGTAATTACTATCTCTGTATCACTCAATCCCTTTATCTTCTGAAGAAGGCTTTCATCAATAAGTATTCCTGATGTTATAGTTCCTATCAATTGATTATCATTGTAATAGATGGGCGCCGTTGCCTTGATCATAAAACCTCTTTCAGTAAGTTCTATGCCCGACCCTGTTTTCCCCTGAAGGGCATTATGTATCAAAGGGTCTTTTGTTCTGTCATTGTCAAACCTCTCGGGTTCCTCGGCAGTCGCAACAACCCTCCCCTCGGAATCACATAATTCAATAGAACTAATATCAAAAGAATGAAAGAGTCTTGAGACGGCCCTGAGGGGGTGAACTCTCTCTCCTGAAAGTTCTGAATAATAAAAAAGTGTATCCTTAATCTCTTTGTCGTTGCTAAAGAGTTTAGTATAGTTAGTAACCTTGCTCTCATAATCATCTAAGAGCTTTGCCACAAGATTCCTGACGCTTTTAAGATGAGCCTGCTGTTGTCTTGTTAGGGCATCCTTTATCAGATTCGCAACTACAGGAAGGGTCGTTACCGTGATCAGAATAATAACGGCAAAAATAATGAAAACAATCTTATATCTTATAGATAATCTCTGCCATGTCCTCATCTCACTCTTCCGAATTTTTTACCGATTATAGTCTGTCCTTCTGGACTCAAAACAAATTCCAGAAAGGTCTTCGTCCAACCCGATGGTCTTCCTTTTGTAACCAAATAAAGGTCTCCCCTGAGCCTGTAAAGGCCCTTTTCTGTGTTTTCAGGTGT
Organism: Thermodesulfovibrionales bacterium; assembly: GCA_046290845.1. Taxonomy (GTDB): domain Bacteria; phylum Nitrospirota; class Thermodesulfovibrionia; order Thermodesulfovibrionales; family UBA9159; genus JBBIPQ01. Next base: position 22,226 of record JBKBUA010000010.1, on the reverse strand, counting down.
GGGATCTATCCCGTCAACCTTAATAATCTTTACCTTTGCACCCTCCGCAAATATCCTGCTCGTTACCCCTATGGCGGCAGGAAATCTCTCGACATATTCAATCACCTCCTTATCGGTTTGAACAACTATGGCCTTCCCTGACAGCCTTTTAATTCCGAGGATATCTCTGACTGGCTCAGACATATCCCTGCAATGGTCCCTGTAAATAAGCGCTATAGGCCTGTCAGCGCCTCCAATACTCCTCCAGTTAGAGATACTGCCCGAATGAATCTCGGAAAGTTCCTTCATTGTAATATTGCCTATCAGGTTTGAAGGGTTTACTATCACAGCCTTTATATCTATAGCAACCCTGTGAGGAATCAGGTTATCCTGCTTCTGCACATTCTGGTTTAAGGGGCAGCAGACACCTCCCATGTCAAAGCCCTTCTTTGTTACCGCCACGATTCCATCAGTACAGCCTCCGCCTTTTATAAACACCCTTTTGCCATACCTCTTTTCAAAGACCCTCGATAGTTCATCGAGAGCACCATAGGTCAGGATATGCGTCCCCTGATATGTAAGATCCGACATATCAGCAGCATTTAAGGAAAGGAATCCATCAAAAACAAAGATTTCCAGTGTTAGAGCCAGAATCAGATAAAGGAAAAGAAGACAGATAGGTTTCTTATTCTTCTCCTTTCTCATTTTATATTCCTTTCTCATTTTATATAATAACATGTGTCCCGCCATGGCGGGATCGAACCGATGTCCTGCCATGGCGGGATCGAAGGGCATCCTGAGCTTGTCGAAGGGCTGACATTCTTTTTCCAGATATTCTATGCTAAAATTATAAAGCTTTTTTGGGAGGTGCCCATGTTTCACACAGCAGACCCAAAGGATATTATCAACGGTAAGATTACTGATGTCTATTTTGAGAGGACACTAAGGATTCTCGAGGCTAAAGGGATCAACCCTGTTGTAAAGGCAGAATTTATAGCAAAGAGCCTTCCTGATGAATGGCCGTGGGCTATATTTGCAGGTCTTGAAGAGGTCCTACATCTTGTAAAGAATCTCCCTGTAAAACTCAGGGCAATGAGGGAAGGGACTATATTTTATCCCTATGAGCCTGTTATGGAGATTGAGGGTAGGTATCAAGACTTTTGCGTCTATGAGACAGCAATCCTGGGATTAATATGCCAGGCCTCAGGCATTGCAACAAAGGCGGCAAGATTTAAAAAGCTCGCAGGTGAAAGACTCGTGATAAGCTTTGGTGCAAGAAGAATGCATCCTGTTCTTGCCCCAATGATTGAGAGGAATGCTTTTATAGGTGGTTGTGATGGCGTGGCTGTTGTCAAGTCAGGGGAGGTCATCGGTGAGGACCCCATGGGAACCATGCCTCACGCCTTAATAATCTGTATGGGTTCAACTGTTGAGGCTATTAAGGCCTATGATGAGGTGCTCGAGCCCAAATTTAAGAGAGTTGCCCTAATCGATACATTCCTCGATGAAAAATTCGAGTGCCTCAATGTTGCCGAGGCGATGGGTGAGAGACTCTTTGCCGTTAGATTCGATACCCCTTCATCGAGAAGGGGAAATTTCTATCGAATTCTCGAGGAGAGTCGCTGGGAACTGAACCTGAGGGGTTACGGACATATAAAATTCTTCGTTAGCGGTGGTATAAAGGAGGAAGATATTCCTGTTCTCAACCCCTTAGTTGATGGTTACGGGATTGGGACATCGATAAGCAATGCGCCTGTCGTCGATTACGCCATGGATATAATGGAGGTGGAGGGCAAGGCAATTGCGAAGAGGGGGAAATGGTCAGGGAGCAAGAGGGTATTGAGGTGCGGAGGCTGTCAAAAGGGGATGATAGTACCCTTAGATGAAAGGGTCTACAGTTGTGACTGTGGAGGAACCTTTGAGGATACCCTGATACCAGTGATGGACAATGGGAGATATCTCATAGATATGCCTTCTCATAAAGAGATAAGAAACTTCGTATTAAAACAATTGGAGGTGATAGGTGAATGGGTGAATAGGTGAGTGGGTGAATGGGTGAAACCACTTCACCTCTTCACCACTTCACCTATTCACCTATAACGCATCACGGCAATCATAATCCATAACCTTTTTATGTTTTACATTCTTGCCGCCATATTTCTCTGGAGCTCTCTCGGAGTCGTGATAAGGCTCTCGGGTATTGCAGTTCATTCACTTATCTTCTTCTCATCCATAGTCTCCGTAGCAATAGCTGGCTCGCTCTTTCTTAAAAGAGACCTGAGGAGACATATTCCATCAAAAGATCGCCTTGTCCCTCTCCTCATACTCGGTCCATTAAGCCTGATAAATTCCTATTCCTTTTTTTATTCCTACAAAAATACAACGGTTGCAAATGCTGTCCTTACCCATTATACCGCCCCTATATTTGTTGCATTACTGGCACCTATATTTTTGAAAGAGAGATTGACTCTCAGGTTGGCTATAGCCGTCCTTGTATCAACAGCAGGATTATGGATCATGCTTAATATGTCGGCAAAGGACCTGATGAATCTCATCGTCGCAGGGGATAAAGATACAAGGGGTATAATTGCTGGTCTCATCTCTGGTATAGCCTATGCCTTTATTGTAATAACCTTCAGGGTCTTTTCGCAGAATTACCATCCTCTCGTTCTCACCTTTGCACAAAATACCATAATCGCCTTCATATTATTCCCCTATCCCGCCCTGGCGGGATCGAACCGATTCTCGATCTACAACAATACGATAGCACAGGGGCTGTGGGCTGTAGCAGTGATGGGTATTGTGCATTCAACTATAGCACCTCTGCTCTATTTCAGGGGTATTAGAACCGTAACCGCAAACAGAGCAGCCATACTCGGCTATCTTGAGCCTGTCTGTGCAATACTTCTTGGCTTTATCTTTCTCGATGAGGTCATAAGCCTGAGAACATTTATCGGTGGGTCAATGATATTGTTCTCAGGCTACCTGACTATAACCAATGTCCCGCCATGGCGGGATCGAACCGATCACTGAATTACTTATTGATCACCCTGATAACCTTCTTATTGTCTGCTGTCTTAAAGATACAGGTTGATGTCTTTCCTGCTGAGGTCGTGCCATAGATATATTCTATATTTATCCCAGCATCAGCAATCCTCTTTGCAACCTTCTCGAGTTCTCCAACCTTGTTTGGCATCTCAACAACGACCACATCTTCCTCCTTTACGTCAGCCCCAATCGCTTTTAATGCCTTCTTCGCCTTTGCATTACTGTCAACATTCATCACAAAATAGGCTGTTTCTCCCATCTCGTAGGCGCAGATAGCGGTTACATTAACCTTTGCCCCGGCTATTGCAGAAGAAACTTCACTCAGCAGGCCTGGCCTGTTTGGAAGGAAAAAACTTAGTTGCTTTGCCTTCATTGCCTTTGCCATCTTAGACCTCCTTTTTATTTAATTTTACACCCATGGCATCAAAAGTCAAGTGGCATAACTTAAAAAGGAAAAAATTATAATCCTTGAATTGACAGTCACCCTTACTATCTGTTATCTTTAGCTAATGAAATGTTTACCATTAGGCTGTTTCAGTTACCCCGCCCATGGCGGGGTGAGTCCCGCCATGGCGGGACCGAACCGTCAGGATACAGGATTCAAGATACAAGATTCAGGCTTCAGAATACAGGCTTTTATATTATTGTATCGGGCATCACGTATCATGGCCTTTTTGATAGTTCTTTTATGCTTCATATGCTTCCCTCTCAAGGGTCGCTCTTATGCTATCGATATGAAAGGACTTCAACCCCTTCCCCCCTTCGGCGTCTTTTCCACATTCAGTGCCGAGGGACTTAAAAAAGGTAAGATAGGTATTGCCATGAGTATAGAAAGATCGAGGCAACCAGATTATTACAGGGTAACAAATAATTTTGGCTATGGCATTACTGATAACCTCGAATTCGATATCACGATTCCCTATGTATGGGAATGGCAAGATGAGATCGATGGTTTTGAGGATTTATCCTTAGGCTTTAAATACAGGATAATAGATGAGGGTAAATATGGCCCGTCTGTAGCGGTCTTACTATCAGCATCAGCAAACACGGGAAATGAGCAGTTCAGCACAGATGGAAATGTTTCAGGAGGTCTGATCGTGAGCAAAAGGGTTGGACCTTTTTCAGGACATATAAATGCTCTGTATTCAAGACCTGCGAGTAACAGATTTGATGATGAAGTCACCCTTGCGGCAGGGATAGACTTTGCCGCAGCCCATAACCTCAATTTACTCGGTGAACTCTATGGAAGGAAAAGTTATTCGGGCAGACTGGACCACATCGAACTTCGCATCGGTTACAGGGTGATGACAGCAGACAATCTCTTTGCAACTTTAGGAGCAGGTTTTGATATTAAAAACAGGAGTCCTGAGTATAGATTGTTATTTTCTCTGTCCTATATATTCCCCAGTGATAAAAAGAGTATAAAGAGGATCTACGAGGAGGAAAAGGAGTAAGGATGTTTGACCTTGGTATGCAAGAGCTGATCGTTATATTCATAGTTGCTTTACTCGTCTTTGGTCCCAAGAGACTCCCTGAACTCGGAAGGACCATAGGAAAGGGTATAGCCGAATTAAAGAGGGCTATGCAAGGGGTAAAGGAGCAGATTGATTCAGAGATCGATTTAACAACACCTCACAGTCTTTCTATCGATACAAGCCTTGGCACAGAGGAATCCCGCCATGGCGGGACAGATGTAATTGCCGAGCAGGTAAAGACTGAAAAGACAGAGGATGGGACCTCGGAAAATCAGAGATTTTCTGGTGTGGAAAAGGAGATGAAAAAGGAATGACTGAAGAAAAGATGCCTTTAACAGAACATCTTTCTGAACTCAGAAAGAGAATAGTCATATCATTAATAGGCCTTTTTATAGGATTCCTCCTCTCCTTTAATTATTCTGAAGACCTCTTTAAATTCCTTACCCTTCCGCTGAGGTCAGAGATAGGTTTCAGTATGAAGTATCCCTTTATATCTTTTATCCCATCACAGATAAAAAACCCTTCCCTCGTTTTCCTCGCACCTGCTGAGGCCTTCTGGATGCACCTGAAGGTATCTCTCGTCGCAGGTCTTATGCTCTCACTCCCTGTAATCCTGTTTCAACTCTGGAGATTTATATCACCTGGACTTCTTCCGAAGGAGAGAAAATACATCGGACCTTTCGTAATAGTTGCCACCATCCTCTTCCTTTTTGGTGCCACCTTCTGCTTCCTCTTCGTGCTGCCCTTTGCAATGAGTTTTCTCCTGACCTACAAGACAGGCATTATAATGCCAATGCTATCGGTTGGCAATTATGTTGACTTCTGCCTTAAGTTCATCTTGGCCTTTGGTGCTATCTTTGAGCTTCCTATTGTCATAGTATTTCTAACACGTATGGGAATTGTAACACCCAAGACCTTAGCAAAAAACAGAAAATATGCTATCCTCTTAGCCTTTGTCGTGGCAGCTATCCTGACGCCAACACCTGATGCCTTTAACCAGACATTGATGGCAGTACCGATTATAGTCCTTTACGAGGCTGGTATACTTGTATCGAAGATATTTGGTATAAAAAAGGTCGAGGCTGTGAAGGAAAAGGTCAGCGAAGGTTATTGATCAATGTCAAATGTTAGAGGGAAAAGTCTCAAGGCCATAGCACTGGACATATCAGAAGGTTATGTGACTGTTAATCCTTTATTCCTGAAACCCTTTGAAAATGAGGTGCTCAAAAAGCTCTTTCAGGAGATAATGAAGGTTCAGGCAGAGATAAGGGCAGAGAAGTTCCCGTATAATGATGTTCAGGCGATCAGGTGGAGGAATATGAGGCTACAGAGACTCCATACAGCCGCCATGATACTGAAGAATTTTGCGAGGGATAGGAGAATACAGCTTGTTTAATCATTACTAATTTAGATTAAGCTCATGGCAGAAGACACAAGACAGACAGATGATGTAAGAGCTGCAAGGGATATAATTCAGACTCTGCTGAAGGCAAAAAAGACAATCCGTATGTATCCAGATAATAACCCTATCTATCTTAAGACCATTGATGATGTCTATTCCCGATTCAGAGAATTCCTCGATTTCAAGGACGAACTTACCCTAAGGGTAAAACAGTACGAGATACTATTAGATAACACGCCTGTATATTCGAATCCTGAGAAAGATGATAATCTCGCCCTCTTCTTTTTCAAGGATGGACTTAGAGAACTGAGCTTCTTAAAGGGTCTCTACAAGGAGGAGGTCGAGGAATTTCTCAAGATCTTAGCCCTCGATTTCGACAGAGAGGCTGTTGATGATGACATCGTAACATTGCTCTGGGAGAGGGATTTTCAGAACATAAAATATGTGGCTGATGAAGAGTTTCTGACAGAGGAAGAAGGTTATGAGGAAAAGGCAACAGAAGTCGTCAGAGGTAGATCAGCGGCTACGGACGAGATTATGAAGGCTTACACAGATGCCTTTTTAGCAGAGGGTGTAAATGGGGTCTCTATAGTGGGTCTTACTGATAAGGACCTTCAATCTTGCGTTAAGGAGATGGAAGATGACAAGGAGGGAAAGATAGAGAAGATCTCGGACATCCTTTTAGAGATGCTCCATCATATAGAAAACCAGGGTGAATTAGAGGATATATATCGTTTTATAAGAAATACAATAATCTATTCCCTCGAACAGGGAAACCTCCATGCCTTTATCCATATCTCAAGGTCATTGAAAACTATGATAGAAAAACAGGGTCTGTCCGAAAACATAAAGAAATATCTTCATCTTTTGCTTTTGTCAATAAATTCCGAAGAGATGGTCAACTATGTGGGAGAGATCTTTGACATTAACCCTGAGATAGATGAGGATATACTGCTGGAATACAGGGAATTACTCGATAAATCTGCGATAGGTCCGCTTGTCTCTGTTCTCGGAAGACTTAAGAGTATTCATGGTAGAAAAAGGATTATAACGATTCTTGTTGACCTCGGCAGGCAGGATATACAGACTCTGGCAAAAGGGCTTTATGATTCAAGATGGTATGTCGTAAGAAATATACTCTTTATCTTGAGGCAGATAGGCGATAAAAAGGCAGTAGAGTATCTCATAGATACTGTAAGGCATCCTGACAACAGGGTAAGGAGAGAAGCTATTAAGGCTATAGGTGAACTCAAGAACCCCCTTGCCCTTCAGCTTTTAAAGGACTGTCTTAATGATTATGATTCAAGCATAAGAAAAACGGCAGTTAAGGCCCTGAGCAATTTCGGATCGGAGACAGCTAAAAGGATAATAATAGGAAAGATGGTTGATAAGGATTTTCTAAACAGGGACTTCGACGAGAAAAAGGAGTTTTACGAGGCCCTCTCGAAATGGAATGATAACGAGATAAGGGAATTTCTCGTAAGGATATTAAAGAAGAGGACCTTCTTCAAAAAGGCAAAACATGATGAGAATAAGGCCTGTGCTGCATACTGTCTCGGCTTTGTTGGCAACAAAGATAACCTCTCTGTCCTCGAACGATTAAGGGACTCAAAGAATAATCTCATAAGAGAGTATGCCAATTTTGCAATAAGAAAGATAGAGTATGAACGAAGATAGCAGAGAATCGATCAAATATGCAAAGGATATTATAAACCAGCTTGCCGTAATAATAAGGACCGCACAGATACATGATGTCGGCAATGTGGCGGTTGTCTCGGCAATTGATAGGTTTGTCGCCTCAATAAATTCTCTCCTCATGGAATATAATGTCCTAACCCTTGAACTCCTGGGCGAGTTTTTTTACTTCAATGAGACGAGGGTAAGGTATGCTATGGAATATCTTCTTAATTTTGATTTTCTATCGAGGGAGTTTAAGAGAAGGGGGCTGGGCAGTATAACCTTCAGTGGAAGGATTCTCGCTGAGGACATAAAGGCCTTTCTCAGGGCTTTCATAGCCTCTCCCTACTCACAGTCA
>JBKBUA010000010.1:0-14190 GCA_046290845.1 Thermodesulfovibrionales bacterium | reverse complement strand
TTTAATGCTGTTTCCTTCACGAAGGGTGTTATTACAAAGATTAAGTCAGGAGAAAAGGTAAGCATAAAAAAGGCAAAAAGGGTCGTTGAGTCAATGGTTGATATGATACTGCAAGAGGAGGAATTGTTGCTCGGTATGACAGCTATTAAAGACTATGATGAATATACCTATCATCATTCAGTAAATGTCAGTATCCTTTCTGTTGCCCTCGGTCAGAGGCTCGGTCTCAGCAGAAAGGCCCTCACGGAACTCGGTCTCGTTGCATTGTTTCACGATATAGGAAAGATAGAGGTGCCGCCAGAGATACTGAATAAGCCTACAAATTTCAACGATGATGAATGGAGGGTTATACAGAAACATCCCCTCTGGGGCGTAAGGGCAGTACTCAAACTCAAAGGACTTGATAATACCTCAATAAGAACAGCCATCGTGGCCTTCGAGCATCATCTCAACTACGACCTCTCGGGCTATCCAAAGATAACCCGGCCATTAAACCTCGATTTTTACTCGAGGATCGTCAGCCTTGCTGATCAGTATGATGCCATGACATCATCCAGGGTTTATTCGAGAATACCCATGGCTCCTGATAAGGCTTTGAGTGTTATGATGGAAAGGGCAGGCACCCAACTCGACCCTCTACTCTTTAAATTTTTTATAAATATGATAGGCGTCTATCCTATAGGAACCCTTGTCCTGCTCGATACAAAAGAACTCGGCCTTGTATATGGAGCAAACCCTGTCTTTCAGGACAGACCGAGGGTCCTAATTATAATAGATAGCAATGGGCAAAGGGTCAGTGGCCCGATAGTGGATTTAACAGAAAAGGGAGAAGATGGGAAATACCTAAGGACAATTATAAAGACAATGGATCCAAACAAATACAGAATCAACCTTGCCGAATACCTCCTCTGAGGACTTCAGATAGCCTGTCGAGGATTACACCCGCCACATCTTCTTTGGACATTAGAGGGAATTCAGTCTCCTTATCCCTTTCAATTATCGTTATCCTGTTGGTGTCAACATCGAACCCAGCCCCTGCTTCTGTTACATCATTAAAGATGATCATATCAATACCCTTTTCTATCCTTTTCTGCCGTGCCCTTTCGAGGTTATCCCCTGTCTCGGCTGAGAAACCAATGTGTATCGGTTCTATCCCGCCTGGGCGGGATCGAACCGAGGCCTCATGAGCCAGTCGAACCGACCGAATTATATCAGGCGTCCTTCGTAGCCTTAACTCAAGACCTTCACGGCTACTGATCTTTTCAGGACTCCTCTGTTCGGGAGAAAAATCAGCCACTGCTGCAGCCATAATAAGGGCGTCTGAACCTTTAAGATTGGACATCACAGCATCCTTCATCTCATCGGCAGTCTCCACTGACATGAAGGTAACCCTCCTCGGAGGGGGAAGGTTTGAAGGCCCACTTATGAGTGTTACATTAGCACCACGCCGGACAGCAACCTTTGCGATTGCATAGCCCATCTTGCCTGAAGACCTGTTCGAAATAAATCTGATAGGGTCTATATACTCCCTCGTTGGTCCTGCGGTTATGACGAGCCTTTTCCCCTCAAGATCTTTCTCACTGAGGGCAATCTCTATCTCCTCAATAATTGCATTGACCTCGGCCATTCTTCCAATATTAGCTTCTCCGCAGGCGAGGGAACCCCTGTCAGGGCCGATCTGAATCACGCCAAGTGATTGAAGGGATTCGAGGTTTCTCTGAAGAACAGGATTTTCATACATCCTCCAGTTCATAGCTGGGGCTATCATTACCTTCCCATTAAAGGCCATGTAAACTGTACTTAACATATCATCGGCGATACCATGCGCCATCTTGCCGATTATATTCGCGGTAGCTGGAGCCACCAAGAGAAGTTCTGCTTCCTCTGCAATCCTTATATGTGAAAGAGGGTCTTCGAAGATGTCTGAAAAGACCCGACCCTTTGTGATGGAACTGAAGGAAAGAGGGGTAGTAAATCTTTTAGCAGCCTCTGTCAATATAACATCAACTACCGCCTTAGCCTCAGTAAGCCTCCTCGTTAATTCAATGGCCTTATAGGCTGCTATACTCCCTGTAACACCGAGTATTATATGTTTATTCTTCAGCACCTTCAGAGAAAAGTCGATCGAGTTCTGCTTTTTCCTCAGTCTCCCTTTCGTGCAGATAGATCTTCAGGTCTTTCTCGAGCTCTGAGAGGTCTTCAGGCGCTCCCTCTCTTCTCCTTTCCTCGAGGAGCTTCCTGTAATCAAACTTCTTTGCCTCTTCCTGTGATTTCCTCGCCTCCTCACCAACGAGAAACTCGAGTTTTCCATTAATAGCCTCTTCAATGGCAATAGTTGTGATCTTCTTTCCCTTTGCCTGAATCTTTGGTTTTGCTCCAAGGGCTAATTCCCTGGCCCTCTGTGCAGCGATGATAGCAAGCCTGAACCTGCCGTCTATCTTCTTATTGTCAAATTCAACAGGCAGTGAGATTATATCCATATCCTTTTCCTCCTTTTTTGGTCATTAGATGAAGTGGTGAAGTGGTTTCACCCATTTACCTATTCACCTATTCACCCATTCACCCATTCACCGAATTTATGCAACATTAAGGTTAAATGTCTCCCTTACCCAGCTATCGTCTATCTTTTTAACTCTTTTACCCTCTGCTATTATTATAGACTTGAGGGCAGTAAGGGCTTCTGCGAATATATCATTTACTATAACATAATCGTAATTTTTATACTCCTTGATTTCTTCAACAGCCCTCTTGAGTCTCTTTTGAATCTCTTCTGGAGGATTCTGTCCCCTGATATCGAGTCTCCTTCTGAGTTCCTCTATAGATGGAGGGAGGACGAATATATAAACACCTCCCTCTATATTTTTCTTTATCTGAGCTGCTCCCTGGACATCTATATCAAGTATAACATCCTGACCTGATTCTATTATAGCATTAAGGGCCTCCTTCGATGTTCCATAATAATTTCCATGTACCTCTGCCCATTCTGCAAACGCGCCATCTGCAATCATCTCTCTGAATCTCTTCTCATCAATAAAATTATAATCCTCCCCGTTAATCTCTCCATCCCTGGGCTGACGGGTTGTATAGGAAACAGAAAATCTCAGGTTCGGCAATAGTTTCACCACTTCCTTACAGAGGGTCGTCTTTCCTGCCCCTGAAGGAGCGGATATTATAAATATATTACCTCGCGATCTCATTATCAATCAGGCCTTCTCTTTCTCCTCTAATTCTTCTTCACTCTCAGCGACCTTTCCCTCATAGAACCTCTGGGTTATGGTCTCTGCCTGTAGAGCGCTCAAGATCACATGATCGCTATCGGTTATTATAATCGACCGTGTTCTCCTCCCCTCAGTAGCGTCGATCAGCTTACCCCTCTTCTTTGCCTCATCCCTCAGCCTCTTCATTGGAGATGAGCCAGGAGTAACAATAGCTATCACCCTCGCTGCAGAGACAACATTGCCAAAGCCTATATTCACGAGGACAGGATTTGTTCCTAATCTCTTCATATCTTCTCCTCCCTATGCCGATAGAAATCAAAAAACCTTACACCATTCCCACCGGAGGCGGGGCGAACCTGCCAGAGGTAGGTATGGCAATCCCTTCCTTTTCTGTCATTGCGAGCCCCGAAGGGGGCGTGGCAATCCCTCTGCGGAAAAGAGAGATTGCTTCGGGGCTATCGCCCCTCGCAATGACAAAAAAGGGATGCCCCTCGCAATGAAGACGGAGGGCGAGATTGCCCCTTTCGCTTTGCTCAGAGTCGCCCCGTCTCTGACGGTGACAACTCCGCCAGAGGCGGGGCAATCTTCGGTGACCCATAATTATTGAATATTCTGGGACTGCTCCCTTAACCGCTCTATTTCTGCCCTCATCTCTACAACGATAGAAGATACCCTGTAATCAGAAGACTTTGAGGATATTGTATTAACCTCTCTGAATAGTTCCTGAAGAATAAAATCAAGTCTCCTTCCTATTGTATCACCCTCTGAGAGCAATTTTTTCATCTGCCTCAGATGAGAATCGATCCTCGTTATCTCCTCACTGATGTCCGCCTTCTCGGTAAGTATTGCAACCTCCTGAAGGATCCTTCCCTCGTCTATCTTTATATCTCCGAGAAGGGATTTAACCCTTTCAATAAGCCTTTCCTTCATACTGATAATCAATTCTGAGGACACAGAGGTTAAAGAGTCCTTCATCCTGGCGATTGAATCTATCCTCGATTGCAAATCATTCATCAGGCTCTTACCTTCTTCCAACCTCATATTAATCAAGTTGTCCAATGCCTCTTTAAAGACATCAAATAGTAAATTTATATTATACTCAAAATCCTCTCTTAATATCATCTCTCTGAAGTTCGTCATAATGTCTATGCCTATATCCCCGCTCAGGGATAACTCCCTCTTCAATTCCTTAAGGGCATTGTATATTGATCTTGCTCGCTCAATATCAGGGATGATTTTAACATGCCTTCCCTGAATAATGGAAACAGTTACATCAAACTTACCCCTTGAAAACCTCTCTTTAATGATATTTCTTAAGGGTATCTCGTATTTTAAGAGGTCCGATGGCATCCTTATATTTATATCTATAAAGCGATGATTCAGAGACCTTATCTCTACCCTGAATTCTCCCCTTTCAGCGGAACCATAACCTGTCATACTCTGTATCATTTCACATCCTTTCAGGCATGCTGACACCAAGTATTCCGAGACCTTCCCTAAGGATTATCCTTATTCCCTCACACAGGGCAAGCCTTGCAAGAGAAAGGTCTTTATCCTCTGTTACAACCCTGTAACGATTATAATAGGGGTGGAATAATCCAGCCAGTTCCTGAAGATAAAAGGTTATTCTATGAGGTTCATGGCTCCGAACAGCCCCTTCGAATATGAGAGGATAGTAAAGAAGCTTTTTTATGATCCTTCTTTCTTCATCTGTCCCGAGGAGAGAGAAATCAGCATCTTCGAGCCCTTTGATTGGAAAACCCTTTTCAGAGGCATGGGAGAAGATGCTGTTTATCCTTGCATTTGCATACTGGACATAAAAAACAGGATTTTCTGCTGTCTGTTTCCTTACAGACTCGAGGTCGAACTCGAGATGGCTGTCTGACCTCCTCGTAAGAAAGATAAACTTCGTCGTATCAGGGCCAATCTCATCGATGACCTCCCTGAGGGTAACGAATTCCCCTGCCCTCTTTGACATCTGAACAGGCCTCCCACCTCTGAGGAGCGTAACCATCTGAACAAGCAGAACCTTCAACTGATCATCAGGGTATCCAAAGGCCCTTATAACAGCCCTAATCCTCGGTATGTAGCCATGATGATCAGCACCCCATATATTGATGATCTCATCAAAGCCCCTTTCTATCTTTTTTCTGTGATAGGCTATATCAGAGGCAAAATAAGTAAAATCCCCTTCCCTCTTGATAATAACCCTGTCCTTATCATCCCCAAAGGCAGTTGCCCTGAACCATGTAGCACCGTCCTTCTCATAGATATGACCTCTCGCCTTAAGGTCTTCTATACCCTTCTCAACCTCTCCTTCGTCATAGAGGGACCTCTCGCTCTGATAGGCGTCAAAGAGCACCCCGAAGTCAGCAAGGTCTCTTTTTATCTCATCCATCATCCTCTTATAAGAGAAGTCAATAAAAAACTCTCCTTCGTCTTCAAAATCCTTTCCCCTGAACTTATCTCCATATCTATCTGCAACCTCTTTTGCCAAATCATCAATGTAATCTCCCCTGTATCCATCCTCAGGAAAAGGATAATCAGTGCCAACTAACTGTTGATACTTGGCAAAGACCGAAAGCCCAAGAAGCCTCACCTGCCTTCCAGCATCATTTATGTAATATTCCCTTTGAACATCATATCCCCCTGCCTTGAGGAGGTTAGAGAGGGCATTACCGAGGGCAGCCCCCCTTCCGTGACCTAAATGAAGAGGTCCTGTTGGATTGGCGCTTACGAACTCTATCTGTACCTTTTTCCCTTTTCCTATATCCGACCTCAGATAGGAGTCCCTTTCTGTGAGCAATCTTCTGAATTCTGAGCAAAGGAACTCCGTAGAAAAGGTAAAGTTTATAAACCCGGGGCCCGCAACCTCAACCCTATCAAAGATGGTCATATCACGTAAATGACCTATCACTCCCTCAGCTATCTCTCTCGGAGGCCTTCTCAGCAACCTCGAAGCTGTCATGGCAACCGGTGTCGAGATATCTCCAAATCTCTCATCTTTTGGTATCTCAAACTCAATGGAGATGTCCTTTACCCCTATCTCCTCCAATCTTTCTTCAATAAGTCTTTTGAGAATCCAGTTCATAGTTAATGAGTTTAAACTGCCTGTTCCTGAATAGTCAATATCACATGATTGCTAAGGGTAAACTTTTTTGATAATCTATAACAAGAGGTGCTACAAGTGAAGAAATCGTCTATAACACTGCGTTCTTTCAAAGAACTAAAAGATTATCTCAATTCCTCGGTGTCAGCTAACTCAGAACTTCCTGATGAAGAGCTCTTTCAAAAGGCCATGGCAGGTGTGAGGGAGATAAAGGAATTCAGAGAAATCCCTCTCAGAAAGAAGAAGATCGAGTTCTGGGAGAATAAGAAAAAGGACGAGATACAGGAGACGATCGAGATTTTAAAGGCTATCGTGGAAGGTCACGCTAATATCAAACTTTCTGATACAGGTGAGTATATAGAGTGGGTAAATAAAGGTATCAAGGGACAGATCTGCAAAAGGCTTCATAGGGGTGATTTTTCTATTCAGGATTACATAGACCTCCATGGGATGACCCTTAAAGAGGCCGAGGTAGAGATAGCCAAATTCCTGAGAAATGCTTTAATCAAGGGGCTTTCCTGTGTGAAGATAATCCATGGAAGGGGTCTGAGGTCACCAAAGGGTCCTGTGCTTAAGGGGGCTGTCGAGAAATGGCTAAAAGGGAGGTTTAAGAAATACATCCTCGCCTATGTGACCGCAAGAGATAAGGATGGAGGCCTTGGAGCAACCTATGTGATACTCAATCGAAATCTCTAAACTTTCTTTATGCCTTTATACCATTCTTAGCTGTAAATTCGGCCATGTTCGGGGTCCATGAACTCCTCTGAGAAACTATCCCCTTCTATCTTCTTAAGAGAAAGTCTGACACTGGAATCCATCCTCTTCAGTCTCCTAAATGTGAAGTATGATGTGATGAGAAAGGACAGGAAACCAGCAACCACCTCCATGTAAGGAATTGCTAACCCTTTGTTTATCAAATAACCGGCAAGCGTACCAGCAAATAATGAAAAAAGAGGAAATATAAAAGCGAGGAGCATACCTTTTGACTGAGTAGCACTATCGAGGGTTACCCTCACTGAATCTCCAGGATTTATCCCCTCCTCTGCACTGGCAGTTATGATAGAGACATTTCCCGAGGGCTTACAGATGCCGAGCTTTCCAGCGCTACAGTTCTTACAGGAGTCACCACCATTGAGCATAACAGTTGCGAGACCATTGTCTATCCTTATAACAGTACCTGTCTCTGGTATAGAGGGCTTCATAATTCATACTAACAGGATAGATGTGCATCTATCTATGATTTAGATCACCCCTTAATAACACCCATGGGCCTTAACTTAGCCACCTTCCTCGATATACCTGCCCTATGAACGACATCAACGACATTTGATATATCCTTATAGGCCTCTGACATCTCCTCTGCTAAGGTTTCCCTTCCCGCTGATTTAACTATTATCCCCCTGTCCTCCATCTCCCGACCTATTGCCCTTCCCTTTGCCTGTCTTATTGCCTGATGCCTCGACATTACCCTTCCAGCGCCGTGACAGGTTGAGCCAAAGGTCTCTTTCATTGCCTGCTCAGTTCCTATAAGGACAAAGGATGCCCTTCCCATGTCGCCAGGGATAAGGACTGGTTGGCCTATGCCTCTGTAGACCTCTGGCAGTTCAGGGTGGCCTGGTGGAAAGGCCCTCGTTGCACCCTTTCTGTGGACAACGAGCCTCATCTTCTTTCCGTTAACCTCATGCTCTTCAATCTTCGCTATGTTGTGTGCCACATCGTATATAAGGGACATGCCGAGCTCTCCTGGTGAGGCAATGAAGACCTTAAGGAAGGCCTCCCTCGTCCAGTGCATAATGCACTGTCTGTTTGCCCAGGCATAATTTGCAGCAGCCCTCATCGCAGCCAGATAGTCCTGTGCCTCGGGGCTATTAAAGGGAGCGCAGGCCAGTTCTTTATCAGGGAGGGATATATTGTATTTTGTTACAGCCCTCTCCATTACCTCGAGGAAGTCTGTGCAGACTTGATGGCCAAAACCCCTCGAGCCTGTATGAATCATTATAGTGACCTGGTTCTTAAAGAGACCGAGGGCACCGGCTACCCTTTCATCATAAATCTCGTCTACATACTGGATCTCCAAGAAGTGATTCCCAGAACCGAGGGTGCCCTGCTGTGCCCTTCCCCTTTCATAGGCCTTGTTGCTTATAAGGGAGGGATCAGCACCCTCGATACATCCCCCTGACTCGATCTTCTCGAGGTCTGATGGTTCTCCATAGCCCTGTTCAACCGCCCACTTAGCACCCTTGATCAATAATCGCCTTTCATTTTCAGGGTCCAGGCGAATCTTCCCCTTTGAACCCACACCTGAAGGAATCTCATTATAAAGGACCCCCACGAGGTCCCTTATCCTCGGAGCGACCTCATCTTTTGTGAGGTTGCTCCTGAGGAGCCTCACCCCTCAATTTATGTCATAGCCAACGCCACCAGGTGAAATGATGCCTTCCTTAAGGTCAAAGGCAGCTACACCACCAATAGCAAATCCATAACCTGTGTGAATATCAGGCATTGCCAGGGATGCACCTACTATCCCTGGAAGGGTTGCGACATTAGCAACCTGGTCTATCGACTGTTTCTCAAGTTCCTTTTCGAGGAGATCATCCACAAAGATTACACCCTTAACCCTCATGCCTTCCTTGTAACCAACAGGTACCTCCAATCTCGTTTCATCTATCCTTCTTAATCCCTCTAACGCCATAAAATCACCCCCTTTAAATATCAAAGATAATCTCGGCCTTCCAGTCCTCGCCTGTCCTCTCAATCTTCAACTGGTGATAGGTTGCTGCCTTAACGAGGAGCCTTTTTTCGTGCCTTGCCTCATCGAAATCCTCACCTGAGAGGGACGCCTTTAAACCCCTTTCCGAAAACTCCTTGATCACTATTTCTTTCCCTACGAATCCATAGGTATCAAACTGAAAGATCAGTTCATTTAACCAAGAGACCAGAAGACCCTCCAGGGAATGGCTCTCTACTTCAACATTGATGCTCTTTCTTTCCTCAACCGCACCTGTATCTGTAATAAGATTATACATTCCCGAGGCTGCATTAACAAACAATTCTTCGAGGCTCCTGCCAAAGGCCCTAATCCCCACATCTCCTGATATATCAAGCACCTCGAATCGCATTTATGCATTTCCTCTAATGAACATCCTTAATGCCTCTTTATACTTTATTGGCTCAAACCCAAAGAGTCTCTTTACAGAATCCAGATCGCAGATATTGTCCCTCTCAAGGAGCATAAGCTGCTCTGCTGTTACAGTCGGTATCTTCTTACCTATTACCTTTCCTATCCTGTTCCCAAGACCAATCAGTGGGATCCCTGCCCTTGCAAGGGAAAGCGGGATATGAATCAATGGCTTTCTTACTCCCATTACCTCCATTAATTGCAGTATAAGATCGTTATAAGTAAGATGTTCAGGTCCTCCAAATTCATAGGTCTTGCCGATCGCCTCGATGCTACCGAGGATACTCAGGAAACACCTCACCCAGTCACCCACATAAATAGGCTGAAACTTAGCCTCTCCCGTTCCAGGGACAGGGACAAAAGGACCGAGCTTTATTAGTTCCTTCAACCTCTCTGTGAAGCCATCCTTTTCGCCAATCACGAGTGAAGGCCTGAAGATCGTATAGGGTATACCACTGTTTTTTACTATCTCCTCTGCCTCGGCCTTTGTCCTCTGATAAGCTGCATCAGAATTTAGCGATGCACCGAGGGCTGATTGATAAAAGATATGTTTAACCCCTCCCCTCTTTGCCTCATCAACGAGATTCCTCGTTCCTTCAACATGAACCCTCTGAAAGGTCATTTCTCCCTTTTCTTCTATTATCCCCACAAGATGGACAACCGTCTCTACCGCATCAAGGGAATTCCTCAGACTCTCCCTGTCCGTTATATCCCCTGTAACTGCCTCAAAGCCACTCTTTCTGCAGAGAACAGCCCTCTCTTCTGTCCTTGCAAGGCACCTGACCTTGAAATTACCTTCCTTCAATGCCTTTAAGAGATGCTGCCCTATAAAGCCTGTGCCACCGGCAATGAAGATCATCTTATTACCATATAAGCCTAACACGCCTTGTTGCCCAGCAACTGAAGGAAACATCAACGAGATAGGAGGATATATGGCGATGGTTGACGCCTATCTTTATCCCGAGGATGGAACTATTACCTTTCATCCAGGAAAGGCCGAGATTATTCGCCTCTACGAGGGTTTCCTCTTCAAGCATTGCTATAGCAGGTATCTCATTCCTGTCCCCCAATTTCCTGAAGAGTTGCATCTTTGAAAGAACCGATACCTGATCCTTTGAACCACCAATACCAACCCCTATCACAAAGGGCATACAACCCTTTCCCTCTGATCTTTTTATAGCATCAAGGACAACCTTCTTTACGCCTTCGAGGTCTCTTTCTGCCCCTGTCTCTTCATCCGGTAAAAGATAGGTCCTTCCCAAAACCTCACAGTCAGCACCCTTAAGTAATAGGTCTATCCTTAGGGTATCGTTTGGTGATTCCTCGAAATATATAATTGGAAAACCCTGTCCTGTGTTACTTGCTGATACCTCTTCTGAAATTATATCAACAGCACAGGGCTTAATCGGTATCTTTTCAGTGGCGATAGCGGTTGCCTCACCGATGGTCTTTGCAATCTCTGTTTGGCTCAATCCTCTCGGCGACTTGACTACGAAGGTCGGTATCCCCATATCAACACAGAGGGGCATTGATTGCTGTCTCATAGAGCGGATACCATCGATTATGCTCGAGACAAAGTCTCTCGCCTCGGGGTCTCTTTCGTCATTCCGTGCCTTTTTCAGTGCCTCTTCTACATCAGTGGGCACTGTTGAAAGAGCCTTCCTATATAATTCTACTATGCCATCCCGAAGCCTAAGCAACCTTCACCTCAAGAGACATCAGCAGGTGAGAAGACTATCTCATCCCTGAAGGACTTAACGAGATATATAGCCCGCTTCATCTCAGGGTCAAGAACATCCACCATGGCGGCATCAAGTCCTGCTCCGGCAATATAAACAAGAAAAGAGGCATTCATCATCGGCCTTACCTTCGAAGGCATGCCCGTAGAGATATTGGATATCCAGGCAATGGTATTAACAGGTGGTTCAACCAATTCCCTCATGACCCTGACAAATTCGCAGGCACTTGCAACATGGTCCTGCCCCATCCCGCGGCCTATATGCACAATTGAAGGGTCAACAAATAGTCTGTCATTGGGAATGTCTGCTGCATTTGCCTCCTCAAGGAGGTCTTCTATTATCTGAAGCTTTGCCTCGAGGGTGACAGGAACAGATCCCCTGGCTGCCCTCAGTATAAGGTCTGCCTTTGATTGATTTACTAAATCAAGTAATTCATCAACCTCAGCAGGCTCAGTAGCCGAGACATAATTTATGAGGGGAGGCTCCTTGCATAGACCTATTGAATTCTTGATGGCACTAACATTTCTCGAATCGAGGCATACCATTAGTCCTGTCGCTTCTACAACGGCTCCTGCTACAAAAGGAAGATTCTCCTCATCGCCTGAACCATCTGAAGAACACTGGATATTAATCATATCAGCACCTGCGTCTCTCAGCACCCTTGCCATCTCGGTTATAGCAGCCCTATCCTTTTTCCTCAAGGCCTCCATATATTGCCAGTTCCTGACGTTCAGATTTTCTGCTATTACAATCATGATTCCTCCTTCTCCCAGCTTGCAGCCTTTCAGCCCGCCGGCATGAAAATATTAAGACTTTTTTAAAATTATATCAGAAAATTCGTCTTTAAGCTATGTCTCGAATCGCCTATCAAAAATTTAAATGAAAAAGACTCATTGCTTCATTAATTACTCTTCCTCAGTTGTCCAGAGTCTCGGGTCAATGGAGTCTCTCAACCCTTCACCAACAAGATTGTAACTCAAGACAGTAATGAGAATAGCAAGACCTGGAAAGAGTGACAACCACCAGGCAACCTCTATATTGTCCTTTCCAGAGGTTATTATATTCCCCCAACTCGGGTTTGGCGGCTGTACCCCAAGACCTAAGAAGGATAGGCCTGATTCTATCAGGATTGCACCAGCAATTCCAAAGGTCGCTGCAACAAATACAGGCGAGAGGGCATTTGGAAGGATATGGCTGAAGATTATCCTGAGGTTACTCGCGCCTGATGCCTTGGCAGCGAGGACAAAGTCCCTTTCCTTCAGGGTAAGGAATTCTGCCCTCACAAGCCTTGCAACATCCATCCAGCCTGTAAGACCTATGATTATCATTATGTTGTAAATATTTGGTTCGACAATAGCGATGACGGCGAGGATAAGAAAGAGCGTTGGAAAGGCAAGCATAATATCAACGAATCTCATTATCATTGAATCCACCACTCCACCGTAAAAGCCAGCGATGGAGCCAAAGATGGTGCCAAGCATTATAGCGAGACCAACTGCAAGAATACCTACCTGTAAGGAGACCCTACTACCCCATATCATCCTCGATAGGACATCCCTGCCTAATTCATCAGTCCCAAAAGGATGAGCCTTTGAGGGGGGTGAGAATACATTATGGACATCAATAGCAACAGGGTCATAGGGGGCTATCAATGGTGCTGAAAGGGCTACAAGAGCCATCGTTATAACTATGACAAGACCAATGACAGAAAGTCTATTCCTTTTAAACCGCCGCCATATAATATACGAAATACGCATTATTCTGACTTTCTTATCCTTGGATCTACAATGGCATAGGATACATCAGCCAGGAGATTTCCTATAAGGGTAAGAATAGCGACTATCACGAGGATCCCCATGATGGTTGGGTAATCCCTCGCCATTGCAGATGAGTAAAATAACTGACCCATACCCGGTATAGAGAATATGGTCTCAAATATTACACCACCTCCAATAAGACCCGGTACAGATAATCCGAGGATTGTAACAATTGGCATAAGGGCATTCCTGAAGGCATGTCTCATAATGACCTGTGATTCAGGTAGCCCCTTTGCCCTCGCAGTCCTTATGTAATCCTGCCTTATCACCTCAAGCATGCTCGACCTGCTATATCTGCTGAGACCCGCAATACCTCCAAAGGCAGAGACACCGACTGGAAGGATAAGATGTTTTGCAAAATCGATCACCCTCTCAAAGAAGGTCATCTCCGAGACATCGAGGCTATGTATACCTGAAATTGGGAGGATCCCTAAGTTCACCCCGAATATTATCATGAGCATGAGGGCAAGCCAGAAGGTAGGGGTCGAAAAACCAACAAAGACAGCCACTGTTGAGACCTTATCAAAGAGTGAATATCTCCTTGTGGCCGAGATGATACCTATAGGGATGGCGGCTATGATTATGAGCAAAAGGGAGAGAATGTTAATCGAAAGTGTCACGGGTATTCTTTCTGCTATCTTCTTTATTACATCCCTTCCATCAACAAAGGACTTGCCGAAATCAAGCTTTGTAAATCTCTTGAGCCAGTCGATATACTGAATATGGAGGGGTTTGTCAAGACCATAGAGTTTCTTAAGATTCTCCCTCGCCTGTGCAGAGGCCTTCAGCTGCATCTCTGTTTGTACCTCTACAGGACCACCTGGTGCAAGATGCACGACAGTAAATGTTATAAGGGTGATCCCGAATATAATCGGGATCATCATAATGAGTCTTTTTGCAATGTATAAAAGCATATAGCCGTTAGCCTTGATCCGTTATGAGTAACGCATTACGTATAACCCATCATCCATTACCAATCTTCACACACCTGACCACATCAAGTTTCTTGAAATTCATACAACCATTACAGGATATGCAGTCTGCTTTTTCCTTCCCTAATCTCATCTTCTCTGGAAGGTCAGGTTCCCTTATCAATGGCCTTGAAAGGGATATGAGGTCTGCATCGCCC
>JBKBUA010000108.1:0-6444 GCA_046290845.1 Thermodesulfovibrionales bacterium | reverse complement strand
CACCCTCGCAGCGAGGGAGATCATCTCAAAAGAAGTTCAATCTAAAGCCTCTCTTATCTTTAGGATGACTGTTAGACCTGCCTTTACTTTCTTGAAAATGTTCTTTTTAAAACAGGGCATCAGGGATGGTATTTATGGATTCATACTCGCCGTGCTTTATAGCTTTTATACCTTTCTTAAGTATCTAAAGGCATGGGAAATGAGGCTGTGAGGCTTGCCTTTATTAAAAAGAGGTTCTTCATTCATGGAGGGGCTGAAAGGTATCTACAGACCCTGATAAGAGAACTCATAAAACTGGGACATGAGATACATGTATTTGCTAACCAGTGGTCTGATGAGGAAGGTATAATCTTTCACAAGGTAGACATCATTCCTTTTACATCATTCCTTAGCACTTTTACATTCAATAGAAATTCAAGATTCAAGATTCAAGATTCGAGATTCGACTGCATCATAAGCTTTGAAAGAACAACGCATCAGGACATATACAGGGCGGGGGAGGGTTGTCATGCCGAGTGGCTCAGGATAAGGTCAGGATTTGAACCTCTTTATAAAAAGGTTACATTCAAGATAAATCCACTCCATCTCTTGCTCCTGCATCTCGAAAAAAGGATCTTCAGGGATACAAGACTCATAATTGCCAATTCTAAGATGGTGAAGGAACAGATAATCAAACATTATGGAGTGCCTGATGATAAGATAATAACCATATATAACGGCGTGGACTTAGAGAGATTTAATCCCGGAAACAGAGAACCGTGGCGGCATAGTGTTAGGGATAGCCTCGGTATCTCTGAAGAGTCAATGGTTCTGCTCTTTGTTGGATCGGGCTTTGAGAGAAAAGGGCTTGGCACACTCATTAAGGCATTACCTCTGATAAAGGCTGATACGAAGGTACTCATTTTAGGTAAAGGAAAGGTTTATAAATATATGGCCCTTGCAAAGAGACTGGGTGTTTCGGAAAGGATATTATTTTTAGGTGCTCAAAGTGAGATTGAAAGGTTCTATGTTGCTGCAGACCTCTTTGTGCTACCAACTCTCTATGATCCCTTCAGTAATGCCACCCTTGAGGCGATGGCATCAGGGTTACCTGTAATAACAACAAACAACAACGGTGCAGCCGAGATTATAGATAACAGAAAAGAAGGCTATGTCATAGAATCGTTGTCAGACCATGAGGAGCTTGCTGATAAGATAAACCTTACCCTTTCGAATCTAGCAGAGATGGGGGAGGCTGCGAGGAAAAAGGCAGAAGGGTTTTCCATTGAGAGAGCAGCGGAAGAGTTTATAAAGACAATTGAGGGTAAGGCTTAACCTCAGCTGAAGGCTTTAGGATCAGAAGCCTAACTTCAGTCTTCAGCCTGTAGCTTCTTCATAACCTGATCTACGAATCTCTGGAAATCATCGAGATGCCTTTTTAGCACCCCATAAATAACCTCTGTATCTATCTTCTCATACCTATGAACCAGGATGTTCCTCATACCAACCATCCCCTCAAATATCTTCAATGTCTTACTGTCTATATAACCATTTTCGTAAAGTACCTGACAGACATCCCTCATACTCTCCGGCGGTCTCAGTCTTTTTTCTGATATTATCAGCTTCCCAATGTCAACACAGGCCTCAATAGCTACCTGTAGATCCCTCTCGATGGCAGACATCGTCTTATGGTCTGCCTTTTTGAAAGCAGTCAGATTCTGAAAGTCTTCGCTCAGCTCCCTCAGGTATCCCACCCTTTCGGTAACCGTAGCAGCGAGTTTCTTTATGACAGATTCAAGCCTTTGCATAGTCTATTAAATATGCATCTAAAAAGGGTTTAAAATCAAAAAACATCCCCATTATTTTACATTCATATTTATACAGGCTCGTTTTTGATGACAGATAAAGGGGCCTACCACTGGTAATTACATGATAGGAAAAAATAAGTGAAGCCCTGTTCAGAATAGATAAATCGATCTCTCTCTTTATCTCCTTCTCGAGCTTTCCACAAATCTCATTAACTGACATAAAATACCTCAATGGGTTTTTACAATACGCCTCTTCATCAAAGAGAAAGGCCAGATCAATATCGCTTTTTGCTCTTTCTGTTGACCTTGCAAAAGACCCGTAGAGATAAACTATCCTAACAGGCAGTTTCCTTGCTCGAACCTCCTTTATAAGGGCTTTTTTGAGAAATCTTAATACATCCATATTTGAGATATTATAACAAACCTTCCTGACAAAAGCCTTTTGCCTTCTTCATTATCTATATGATACATTAATTTAGAATGAATCATCCCTTTACCGACATTCGCAGAATCCTCGTCATCAAGCTCAGACACATCGGCGATGTCCTTCTCACATCGCCTGTCTTCAGGGCATTGAAAGAGACCTTTCCCGAGGCTGAGGTCTCGGTTCTTGTCAATGGAGGAACAGAAGAAGTCCTCTCAGGGAATCCTTTTATAAAGGAGATAATAACCTTTGACAGGGAAATCAAGAAGGCTCCTTTTGTCGAGAGATATAAAGAGGAGATAAGGTTTTTAAGAGAAATCAGAAAAAGGAGCTTTGACATGACTGTTGACCTCACAGGAGGTGACAGGGCCGCTATTCTATCCTTTTTGTCAGGCGCAAGATACAGGATCGGCTGGGAATCACGAAAAGGTCTGATCGGCAAGAGACACCTTTATACCCATCTCTTCAGGCCTGATGGCCGCAGGCATATGGTCTTACAGAACCTCGATGTGGTGAGGCATTTCGGGATCGATACTGAGGATAGGAGTGTTAATTTCTTTATTCCTGATGATGCGAGGGCCTTTGTAAAAGAGATATTCAAAAAAAACAATCTTCAGTCTTCATCCTGGCTTGGCGGGACTTCAGCCCGCCTTGGGGCGGGACTTCAGCCTATTGTTCACATCCACCCAACATCCCGATGGCTCTTTAAGTGCTGGAAGGATGAATATATGGCTGAGATTATAAGATGGCTGATTGATAACAATGCAATCGTAATTGTTACATCATCACCTGACAGGCGTGAAATGGAAAAGACAAAGAAAATATTATCTCTACTCAGAGACAGTCCCGATTCTATATTTTCGCCTGTAAATCTGAGGCAGCCCCCATCACCCATCACGCATCACCCATCACGGATCATCGACCTCTGCGGAAAGACAACGATCAAACAACTCGCTGCCATATCAGAGGCCTCTGATCTCTTTTTAGGCGTTGATTCAGCACCAATGCATATAGCTGCTGCCGTCGGTACTCCTGTTATAGCCCTTTTTGGACCAACAGGGGCATACAGTTGGGGACCCTGGGACAATTCCGATGGTGGTAGGTCAAAGGTCAATGGTCTAAGGTCTAAGCATATTGTTATCCAGAGGGATTGGGAGTGTGTTCCCTGTGGTAAGGATGGATGTAATGGGACAAAGATAAGTCGTTGTCTTGAAGATATAAGACCTGATGAGGTGATAGCTCACCTATCCTTGCATTTACATTACATTTCCGGAAGGATTGACAAAATTTGTTATAGGTGAAATGGCAACGCTGGGTCATATCACCCAGTTTGCTGGCCTTTAACCTTTACTAAGGAAAGTGCTTCTATGAAGAGGTTCTCTAACCTTCCCGCCTCATGGGATAGACTATTCAAGACTGTGGCAATATCCTTTCGTCCCATTGCCTCTGCCTTTTCAGCCCACTCCTTATAAGTTTGGGCATGTTCCCTGTTATGCTCGGTCCAGTGCTCAATAAGCACCTTCAGTCTCTCTAATTCATCCATTCTTCCTCCCTGATGTCTTTCCTTTAAAGATCAAAAAGGTTGCAATCACTACCGATGCCACACCTATTATGCCTGTAAGTATGTAGGAAAGATATGCCTTAACACCTTCTCCCCATCCCTTAAAGGCATAGTCTGGAAAAGGTGCAGACCATATCTCGGAAAGCCTCTTAAGTCCCTCGGGGATAAAAGCTGGAAGCCCCTCCTTTTGCATCCATTCCGTTATCTCCTCAATGCCCCACTCTCCCCAGGCACCACCTGCCTTTAATAGCTCGGGAAGGATAAGACCAATGGGTGAAAGGAGAATCAGGATCCCTATCCCTATCCATAGCCTTTTGTAATCCCTTTGCATCACTTCCTCCTGAATCTAACTTAGATTATAGCCTTCTTTCTAACATAGATGAGGACTAAAACCGTAACCGCCACCTCAACAAAGCCAAAAAGGGTTATATGTTCAATCATAATAGCAGGAACCGTTATTGTCAACGGGAAAGGGCTATAAAGGGGTCTACCATCCAGTCCCCTATGAAGGATTGGCTGGATCCCCAATTCCAGGGCTGTCAAAAAGGCAGCCACATTTATGCCAATATAGGAGCCAGCACCTGCTGCGAACAACTCTCTTTTCCCTCCCCCTTTTCCTCCTATAAGCCTGTAAACACCATAACCGACCATCACCTCCGCAAAGGCCATATTAAAACAATTAGCGCCAATAGCTGTGATTCCTCCATCTCCAAAGAGTACAGCCTGAATGATGAGGGCTATAGAGACAGCTATAACAGCTGGCCAGGGTCCTAAAAGAATGGCTATCAGGGTTGCACCTGTAGCATGGCCTGTTGTGCCGCCAGGGATAGGGACATTGAACATCATTATAACAAAGCTAAAGGCGCCTGCAAGGGCAAGGAAAGGGATTCTTGCAACATCGAGGGTCTTCCTTACCAGTCTTCCTGCAAAATACCAAAGGGGCAACATAATCGCCCAGAGACTTCCGAAAGTTATTGGCCCAAGGTACCCATCTGGTATATGCATCATAACCTCCAGGTGAGTCCAGCGAGGAGCGTATAATCCGTCTCCGCTCTATTCAACCCTACCTTTATACCTGCATCAATATCAAGGTCCTTTGAGAGGGAATAAATAAGGCCTGCGAGTATGAATGCTGGGTCTGTCCTTGACTCCTTATCGGTATTCCTCTCTATCCCTATATCGCCGACTAACTTAAGATTTTCTATAACCTCAAATGTGCCTGCCAGGGAGAGATGCCATATGTCTTTCCTCTCGTTAGTCTTATTCTCATTCCTGATATATCCTCCATTAAGATGAACTGCCCAGGGTGAATGCTCATAGGTTGTTATGAAGAATAAACTTAAGGTTACCCTGCCTGTTCCAAGACCTTTATCCTCATCCCCTGATGGAAGGGTTAATCCCGGTTTTAAGGCGAAACCTAATCCATCCCTTTCATAGAAGCGCCACTTCGCCTCAAGGCCAATGTCTGAAATGCCTTCAGAGGTCTCTCTCAAATCTTCCTCCTTTACCTTTATCTTCTGATAGGGCAGTGTCAGGACAAGGTCGAGATTATCGGAGATGCCGTAAGACATTATCGTCTTAATGTCGAGGTTCTCTGTCTTAACATCACCTTCCTTATCGTGACCGTATTCTCCATTTAATTCTAACTGATACCGTCCTTTTCCCTGGGTACCCGTATCATCCGTAATAAGAGGATGAGCGGCATAAGATAGGCCTGAAAGGGCAAAAGACAAAGACAAAAAAACAAAAAAGCTAAGCCTTGAAACTTTGATACCCATGATTAGCCTCCTTGTATTACAATTTTATTATTTGTGCTACACAGAGAGAAAAAATTATTCAAGCCCTTTACCTGTTGTGGTCAGAAGCAATTTACCGTGTTTAACCCCCTTTGTAGCTATCAATCTGTCCGCTATGGCCTTAATATCCTTTGCCCTACCCCGCACCACGATAACCTCAAGGCAGTTATGTTCATCGAGATGTACATGCATGGAGGATGTAATAGATTCATAATGTTCATGCTGAAGATCTGTTAGAAGGTCGGTAAGCTCTCTTTTTTCATGATTATAGACGATGGTTATAGTGCCTACTGCCTCAGAAACATCAGCCTTCCAGTCCTCCATAACGAGGGCATCCCTTATCAGGTCCCTTATAGCCTCACTCCTGCTGGGATAACCCTTCCTCTCTATAAGGTTATCGAACCTTTCGAGCAATGAATCATCGAGGGATATGCCGAATCTAATTAATGCCATGTGTTACCTTTTAAATATATGTGTTACTATATCATATCCAGTATACTCTGTCAAGCCCCCGCCTTTTTGCCAATAGGTCATTAATGGATTTTTTGCGTTTTCTGTGGTATTCTTTTATTAAGGTTTAACACTTTATATCTGAATATCTTAGGAGGAGCGGATGCCGGCTGTTGAGGAGAGAGTAAACAGGCTCGAATTGGTCCTTGAGGAATTTGTAAAAAGCGTGGGGATAGAATTCAATAAGCTCTATAACTCCCAGATGCGTACCGAGGCCGAACTACGAGCTTTTAAGGAAGAAATGGCCGACTTCAAAGAAGAGATGAGGGTCTTCAAGATAGAATCCGAAAAGGATAGAAAGGCCCTGCATGAGGAAATGCGAGCCTTCAAGGAGGAGTCCGAGAGGGATAGAAAAAGTTTGCATGA
>JBKBUA010000107.1:2713-6492 GCA_046290845.1 Thermodesulfovibrionales bacterium | reverse complement strand
TTCAATCTGAAGGATGTAATCAGGATAATGAGGGCAATTATAATGCACGAGGAGGATGAAGGGGTTGTGCCTGATGAGATTGCAGGAGCCTTAATAATCGCTGATAAGGCTGATGTGCATAGAAGCAGGGTTAGAAATCCATCTTTTGTATCAGAGGATATTCATGATAGGGTAAATTATGCGGTAACAGAGTCAGAGTTGAGCGTAGAGAGCAATAGCCGGGTTATTACCCTGAGTCTTACTATTGATACGAGGATATCGCAGGTCATTGAGTACTTTGAGATATTCCTGGGCAGGATGACGGCTTGTAGAAGGGCAGCAAGGCCATTGATGGCTGAATTCAACCTCTTTATAAATAATATCAGGATGGCTTAGGAGGTTTATTTAGGTATGAAGAAAAATATACTCTGGAGATTCATACTCATAGGTTTTACTGTTTTATTATCCATCATCTTCTTTCTCCCAAATTTACCACTCTTTAAGTATATGCCTGAGTGGTGGAAAAAGAATATGCCCAGTAAGGGGATAACCCTCGGTCTCGACCTTCAGGGCGGTGTCCACCTCGTCTTTGAGGTTGAAGGTGACAGGGCTGTTGAGACGACAACGGATAGGATTGGCCAGTCTATAAAGGAATCATTAGCAAAAAAGAAACTGAATGCCGAGGTAAGCAGAAATGGTCTTTTAATAAATGTTACGCCAAATACAATGGAGATCAGAAAGGCGATTGAGAGTGACTATCCTGTTCTTATGGCGGTAGAGACAGGAACGAGACTGGTGTACAAACTCCAGGATAAAGAGGCTATCAAGATTAAGGAAAATGCTACGGATCAAGCCCTCGAGACTATCCGGAACAGGATAGACCAGTTTGGTGTGGCTGAACCTACAATCCATAGGCAGGCTGAAAATGAGATAGTGGTCCAGCTTCCTGGTATAAAGGATCCGAAAAGGGCTATCGAGATTATCGGAAAGACAGCACAACTTGAATTTAAGCTCGTTGATGATGCCTCACCTGTGGCAGCAGAGATCCCAGCGGTAATAAAGCCCGAAGAGGAGGAGGAACTATTAAAAAGATTTGCTGACAAAATCCCACCTGATGATGAGATACTCTTTGAGAGGGTTGTTAACAGGGAGACAGGAGAGGTTACAAAGAGGCCAATACTACTCAAAAAGCAGGCATTACTGACAGGAGACTACCTAACAGAGGCAAAGGTCAATATCGATCAGAGGTTCAACGAACCCTATGTATCCATTACATTTAATGCAGCAGGCGCAAAGCTCTTTGAAGATATAACAGCGGCTAATGTAAAAAAGAGGCTTGCCATAATACTGGATGGCAATGTCTATTCAGCGCCTGTAATACAGGAAAGGATAGCAGGCGGGAATGCCCAGATAACAGGAAGATTTTCAATGGATGAGGCAAAGGACCTTGCTATTGTTCTCAGGGCAGGCGCCCTTCCAGCACCTCTTAAGATGCTCCAGAATGTAACGGTTGGGCCATCCCTCGGAAGGGATTCAATTGAGGCTGGCAAGAGGGCAGGTATAATAGGAGCACTTATTGTAATTGTCTTTATGGTCTTCTACTACAGGCTTTCGGGTTTGATAGCTGACTTTGCCCTTATATTGAATATAATCCTTCTCTTAGGTGCAATGGCCTCTCTTAATGCAACCCTGACACTTCCTGGCATTGCAGGTATAATCCTTGCTGTTGGTATGGCTGTTGACTCTAATGTCCTCATGTTCGAGAGGATGAGGGAGGAGATAAGGGCAGGAAAGACGCCAAGGGCAGCAGTTGATTCAGGCTATGACAAGGCCTTCTGGACGATCTTTGACTCCCATGTGACGACATTGATTACAGCAGCAGTTTTGTTTCAGTTTGGCACAGGGCCGATTAAGGGATTTGCCGTGACCCTGAGCTTAGGTGTAGCTATAAATCTCTTTACAGCCCTCATAGGCACCAAGTCTATCTTTGATCTGATAAACAGCAGAAAGGAGGTTAAGAAACTGAGTATATGATCGAACTTATTAAGAAACCTAACATAGATTTTATGGGAAAAAGGCTTTATACATTTGGCCTTTCAGGGGTACTTGTATTGCTCGGAATAATAGCAATTGTTCAGATATGGAGGGGTGCTGCTAACTTGGGAATTGACTTTGCGGGAGGTACGGCGGTACAGATCAAGTTCCAGAAGGCAGTGGCTTTACAGGAAATAAGAGTTTCCCTCGAAGGGGCAGGGATAAAGGATTTTGATCTTCAAGACCTTCCTGCTGAAAACAAGGTATTGATAAGGATTAAGAAAAGCGGAGCAACCCTTGGAGAGCTATCAGATAGGATCATCTCTACCCTCTCCAATAGCTTCGCAGAGAGCAAACCTGTTATTGACTCAACGACAGAGATAGGCCCTAAGGTAGGAAGCAGATTAAGGAATGATGCCCTTATCGCAATAGGTGTTGCAACGATAGGAATCCTTATTTATATAGCCTTCAGGTTTCAGTTCAGGTTTGCTGTAGGTGCTACAATAGCAACCTTTCATGATGTCCTTGCGGTTTTAGGCATATTCTATATCCTCGGTAAGGAGATAAATCTTATACTCGTTAGCGCCCTTTTAACAATTGCTGGTTACTCTCTCACCGATACGGTTGTTGTCTTTGACAGGATAAGGGAAAATCTGAGAAAGGGATTTAAAGAGAAGACCGAGGCGGTCATAAATATGAGTATTAATGAGGTTTTATCGAGAACCGTTATTGTATCCCTTACAACTCTCTTTACCGCTATAGCCCTTTTTATCTTTGGCGGCGAGGTTATCCATGACTTCTCACTTGCTATTATCTTAGGAATAATTGTTGGCACCTATTCATCTGTTTTTGTGGCATCTCCAGTTGTCCTTTTATGGAAGAGCAAAAAGCCTCTCATTAAGAAATAGTCGCCGTGAATAGGCGGTGGCTTATAAACAGAACAAACCGTGAGTACCTCGATTATCTCGCGAGGGCTGTATCAATATCACCTACCCTTGCCCAGATACTGATTAACAGGGGAATAAAGACCCCTAAAGATGCTATAGATTTTCTCAGGCCTGATATTTCAGGTTTATCAGACCCCTATGAAATCCCTGACATGAGAAAGGCTGTGAGCAGGATAAAGACAGCGATTCATGATCAGGAAGGTATTCTTATCCACGGTGACTATGATGTGGATGGTCTCACAGCCACGGCGATACTCATAGAGGCTTTGAGTAAGATAGGCCTTAATGTACATTATTTCATCCCCGATAGATTTACCCATGGTTACGGCTTCAATGTTGCCGCTGTAGAGATGGCTAAGAAATTAGGTCTTAAGTTAATAATAACCGTTGATTGTGGTATTACCTCCTTCGAGACAGCAATCTGCGCTAAGAGAAAGGGGGTTGATGTTATCATTACCGACCATCACGAACCTGTAAAAAGGCCTGAAGGTAAAGGGTTTTCCTATGATCTGCCCGAGGCTGTTGCAGTTTTGAATCCAAAGCTGTCAACCTATGATTCAGGACTCTCTGGTGCTGGTGTTGCCCTTAAGCTCGTTCATGCCCTTGTAATAGACAGAGAAATTCCCCTTTCAGAGGACGATTTCCGCTCCCTTTTTGACCTTGCTACGCTGGGAACAGTAGCCGATGTCGTACCACTTATAAAGGAAAACAGAATTATAACTAAGGAAGGTCTCTCTATCCTTTCTGAGGACAGAAGGCCTGGTTTAAAGGCATTGAAGGAGGTATCAGGATTAAAGGACAGGGATATAAAGGCAGGCC
>JBKBUA010000107.1:0-2616 GCA_046290845.1 Thermodesulfovibrionales bacterium | reverse complement strand
CCTTTCTGAGGACAGAAGGCCTGGTTTAAAGGCATTGAAGGAGGTATCAGGATTAAAGGACAGGGATATAAAGGCAGGCCTTATTTCTTATACCATCATACCGAGGATAAATGCAGCAGGAAGGCTAAATAATGCGACTGATGTGGTCAGGTTATTATTATCCAGGTCAGAAGAGGAGGCACAGGGGATCGCAGAATATCTGCACTCGGCGAATTCTGAAAGACAGGCTATAGAGGCTGAGATATATGGAGAGGTAATGACTGAGATTAACAGGAAAGAAATTGGCAGTGTAATCGTGCTGGCTAATAGCAGATGGCATCCAGGAGTCCTCGGAATAGTGGCATCAAAGATAGCCGAGGAGTTCTATAGACCTACATTCCTATTCACTATTGATGGGGATGTGGCAAAGGGATCGGCGAGGAGCATCCCTCCCTTTGATATACACTGGGGAATCTCATGCTGTAAAGAACTACTCTTATCCTTTGGTGGCCATAAACAGGCAGCAGGCCTAAAACTTCCTGCTTCCAACCTTTCTCTATTCGAGGAGGCAATGGAAAGGATTATAAAAGATAATCTTACAGATGATGATTTTATAAGAATTCTTAAGATAGATTCAGAGGTATCATTGACAGAGGTCAATTATAATCTTATAAGGGAGCTTTCAATGCTCGAACCTACTGGTTACGGTAATCCTGAACCGCTTTTAGGTGCCAGGACGCTAAATGCAATCAATCCACGTATAGTAGGGAATAATCACCTGAAATTAATGTTACGACAGGAAGAAGTTGCGATGGATGCCATAGGTTTCAATATGGGAGATATTGTTGAGGATGTAGCTACCTCGGCTTCCGTAGATGCGGCCTTTATACCAACAATAAATGAATGGAATGGAGGTCGTTACCTCCAGATGAATCTTAAGGCGATCAGGCCTAATCTTTTAACATAAGATTGTAAATCCTTAAGTAAGGCTACTACTTTTTGGAAAAGATAAGATGCTCATCATGGGCCTGCTGAACCGAACCCCGCCCCTGGCGGGATGAGCCTGCCGAACCGTTTAAATCCCTCAATGACAGCGATGTCCTCAGGAGTTGTGACCTTTATGTTATCATACTGGCCCATGATAACCTTTATTCGACCTCCGATACTTTCGACAAGGGCAGCGTCATCGGTGCTGTAAAATCTTTTATTCATAGCCTCTTCGTAAGCCTTCATGAGTATCTCGTATCGGAAGACCTGTGGTGTCTGTATTGCCCAGAGGGTGTCACGATTCGGTGTTCTAATGACGATATTATCTCCTCCTGATGACCTGACCTCTTTTATCGTATCCTTCACAGGCACACCTGTGATTGCACCGTCATAGTTTTCAAGGCAGCGTATCGTCTCTATTATAAGATTATCATCGATAAGTGGCCTTGCTCCATCATGAATGAGAATCAGAGATTTTTTATCTTTGACGAGTCTCAGGGCATTATAGACAGAGTCTTGCCTCTCCTTTCCACCTGGCGCTATCCTCTTTATCTTTGAAAGATTAAACCTCTCGAAGAGCTCCACCCCTTTCTCCATATCCGATTCCTTAAGAACAGGGATAATCTCCTCTATCTGATCAACCCCGTTGAGAACCCTTAATGGCCATATAACGAGCGGCACATCGAGTAGAGGATGAAAGGGCTTGTTAGAGCCGAACCTCTTTCCTGCGCCAGCAGCAGGAACAATAGCGATGACCTTCTCCCTCATGTTCCACTACTTTGCTGCCTTTGCCTCTTCCCTTTCGTAGTCTTCCTTAGGTTTTGAAAATATCATCCTTCCTGCCGTTGTCTGAAGTACACTCGTGACGGTTACCTCTGCATTTTTGCCTATAAGTCTTCTTCCATTTTCAACTACAACCATTGTGCCGTCATCGAGATAGGCAACTCCCTGATTGTATTCTTTACCCTCTTTGATGACAAAGACCCTCATGCTCTCACCTGGAAGCACTACAGGTTTTAAGGCATTGGCAAGCTCGTTGATATTCAGCACTGTCACTCCCTGAAGTTCTGCCACCTTGTTGAGGTTAAAATCATTAGTGATGATCTTTGCATCATGGGTTCTTGCAAGGGCAACGAGCTTTGAATCAACCTCCTTTATCTTTGGAAAGTCTTCATCCGTTATCCTTACCGTTATATGTGACATCTTCTGTATCCTGTGAAGGATGTCCAGGCCCCTCCTGCCTCGCGCCCTCTTAAGGGGATCAGGGGAGTCTGCGATGTGTTGTAACTCCTGAAGTATAAATTGAGGAACGACAAATATCCCATCGAGAAAACCTGCCTCACAGACCTCGGCAATCCTACCGTCTATTATGACGCTCGTATCGAGGACCTTGAGGTTTTCATCAGCGATCTGTCCCCTGAAAACCCTGAAAAGCCCCGGGATGGTCAATTTTTCCCCTCTTTTCAGCCCCAGGAGTAAACCTCCATATCCAAAGATGGCATTCAATACAAAGTATCCAATGGAAAGGTCAGGCACTACACCCCTGAGCGGCAGTATAAGGAGATTGGCAAAGATTATCCCTGTAAGGAGACCTACAAGCCCTCCTATTACCCTGCCTATCTGGAGATTCTTTAATAATACCTCAATGGC
>JBKBUA010000106.1:3065-6522 GCA_046290845.1 Thermodesulfovibrionales bacterium | reverse complement strand
CAATAGGTGTCTCCTTTACCGGTGCCTCAACAACCTCTTCCTTTTCTTCAGGGACAGGTTTTGAAAGGATATAGGCGAGACCTCCTGATGTTGCAGAGAGTATAAAGAATGGTAAATGAGGCAGGCCTGGAACAAGACCGAGGATTACCATTATCCCTGATGCCGTTGCTAAGGCCTTTGGATTTATAAAGACCTGCCTCGTTATATCCCTGCCAAGGTCAGTATCTGTCCCAGCCCTGCTGACCACGATACCTGCTGCTGTTGAGATAAGGAGGGCAGGCATCTGGGAGACCAATCCATCCCCTATTGTCAGTATTGTATAGGTCTTTGCTGCCTCTGAAAGGGCCATTCCCTTCTGAAGGGTACCTATTAAGAATCCACCAATTATATTTATCCCTGTTATCATCAAACCTGCTATTGCATCACCCCTCACGAACTTACTTGCACCATCCATGGCGCCATAAAAGTCTGCCTCCTGGGCTATAAGGTTTCTCCTCCTCCTCGCCTCAGCCTCATCAATGAGACCTGCATTGAGGTCTGCATCTATTGCCATCTGCTTTCCCGGCATCGCATCGAGGGTGAATCGAGCAGAGACCTCAGCGATCCTTCCAGCACCTTTTGTTATTACGACAAAATTGACTATTACAAGGATAAGGAAGACGATGAAGCCAACAGCATAATTACCACCAACGACAAAGCTACCAAAGGACTTAATGACCTGTCCTGCTGCATCAATCCCCTCATTACCCTTAAGCAATATAAGCCTTGTTGATGCAATGTTTAAGGCAAGTCTGTAAAGGGTGGTTATAAGGAGGATCGAAGGGAATACAGAGAAATCGAGGGGCTTTCTGATATAGATTCCTGTCACGAGGATAACGATCGCCAGGGATATAGAGAATGAAAGGAGTATATCGAGCATAAAGGCCGGTACAGGAAGTATCATGACACCAAGGACAGAGACAACCCCTGCTGCGATGAGAATATCTCCTCTCTGCTGAATCAACTGAAGAAACCTCATGCAGCACCCCTCATCCTGTAAATATGGGCAAGAACCCTTGCCACCGCCCTGTAGAGTTCTTCAGGTATGAAGGAGCCGATCTTCAGTTTATAGAGTGACCTTGCAAGGGGTTTATCCTCAACAACAGGGATGTTGTGACTTAGAGCTATCTCCTTTATCTTCTCCGCTATTAAACCTGCACCCTTTGCGATAACCTTTGGTGCATCCATATCCTCTTTTCTGTAAAGCAGCGCCACGGCTATATGTGTTGGGTTTGTTATTACTACCGTTGCCTTTGGCACCTCCTGCATCATCCTCCTTCTTGCGATCTCCCTCTGAATGCTCCTGATCCTTGATTTTATGAGTGGGTCACCCTCTGTCTCTCTGTGTTCCTCCTTTAATTCCTGTCTTGTCATCCTTATTGACCTCTCGAAACGCCATCTCTCGAGGATGTAATCGATTAGGGCTATAGTAAAAAATGTTAAAAAGCCATAAATTAAAGCCTTTGAGATTAGAGAGGATGAGACCTTCCATGACTCTTTAAACCCCATCGCCATTGTCAGAGGGAGGAGGTCTATTGAGCCTTTTATGACTGCATAAAACATGATACCCCCGACGGCAAACTTAAATACGCTTTTCAGTGTATCCGTGAGCCCTGTTAATGAGAAGAGCCTCTTTAATCCACCGAGAGGATTAATCCTCTCAAGATCAGGAACGAGGGGTTTCATAACGAATCCTCCCTGTAAAAAGCCAGAAAGAAGCACCAGAGAAAAGGATAGGATAAAAAATGGGGCAAGTAGCAGGAACATCTCTGATGAGGCATACCTCATAACTGTAAAAGGCTCTCTTCCATACTGAAGGCTCAGGAGCTTACTAACAAGGTCTGAGAGATTTTTAATGAAGTAGTCGCCTGTGAGATAGAAGGCTATTATTATTCCTCCTGCCCCTGCCATTGAGATGAGTTCACGACTCCTCGGAACCTGGCCCTGTTCACGGGCCTTCTGTCTTCTTCGGGGCGTTGCCTGCTCTGTCCTTTCCTCGAATCTCTCCTCTGCCATTTATCTCCTCATTAATTCGATAGTCCTGAGCATCTCTTCCCTTACAGAGCCAAGGAGATTCCCACTCACATTCACAAAAACAGGCATGCTCAGCAGCATCACAAAGAGCCCGACAAAGATATAAACAGGATAACCAACAAAGAATATATTCATCTGCGGTGCTGCCCTGTAGAGGAAACCAAAGAGGATGTTTGTTATGAGCATTACCGTGACAACAGGGGCACTCACCTTAAGGGCTATGATAAAAAGGGATGACGTGAGATTGATTATCTCGGGAAAAACTGATTTCAATGAAAAGGTGCCTCCAGGGAGCCATTCATAGCTCTTAGCAAATATATAGATCAGGTCATGGTGGGCATCCATGCTCAGGAACAGGAGCATTAGGAAGGATGAGAATAGTCTCGCCACCTCTGTTGACTGGCCTATCTCAGGATTAAAGAATGTTGCTATTGAAAGTCCCATGGTGTTGCTCATTATCTGACCTGCCGTCTCAATAGCCAAAAAGACAGTTCTGGCAACAAGGCCCAGGGTTATGCCGATGAATAATTCCCTTATAACAAGAAGGGGTATATCATCCTCCTTTATCTTAAAATCAATAACAGGCGTGAGGACTGCAGCGATAGCGAGTATAAGACCAATCTTGAATGTAGCGGGTATGGTCTTACTCCCGAAAAAGGGAAGCATTATGAGGATAAAACCTGCCCTTATAAGGATGAGGAAGAAGTTGGGTATGTATCTCGCTATAAAATCGATGTTATTCATCTTATGTATTGCGGAATCCTTTCTATAAGATTCGTTGTAAATGTTATCAAGACACCGGCTATCCAGGGAAAAAAGAAAAAGAGGCAGAGGAATACAGCTATTATTTTTGGCACAAAGGTCAGGGTAAACTCCTGTATCTGTGTTATTGCCTGAAAAAGGCTTATTATGAGACCTACAAGGAGGCTCACTAACAGGGCGGGCCCTGATACCAGGAGAACAGTCTTTAATACCTCTCCTGAAAGGTCTCTAACGAGGTCAGTGGTCATTGAAAACTCCTCACTATCGAACCTACTACAAGGTTCCAGCCATCAACGAGGACGAACAGTAGGAGCTTGAAGGGTAAAGAGATCATCACCGGAGGGAGCATCATCATTCCCATTGAGAGCAATATGCTCGAAACCACCATATCGATTATGAGGAAGGGTAGAAAGATGAGAAAACCCATCTCAAAGGCGGTCTTCAGCTCGCTTATTGCGAAGGCAGGGACTACAATCCTCATGGGAAGTTCATCAGGCCTTTCAGGTGGTGTCTCCTTTGCGATCTTAAGGAAAAGCGCTAAGTCCTTTTCCCTTGTCTGTTTCAACATAAATCCCTTAACAGAGGGCTCTGCCTTCTTAAGGGCCTCCTGAATGGTTATCTC
>JBKBUA010000106.1:0-3055 GCA_046290845.1 Thermodesulfovibrionales bacterium | reverse complement strand
CTTCTTCATATAGGGATTCACTGAATCTCTCATAACAACATCTAAGGTTGGTGACATGACGAAGAGGGTAAGGAAGAGGGATAACCCTATGATTACAGGATTGGGTGGTATTTGCTGTCCTCCCAGGGCCTGTCTGAGAAGTGAGAGGACAACAACAATCCTTGTGAAGGATGTAAACATTACAAGTATAGCTGGCAGTAAGGACAGAAGTGTTATTAGAAAGAAGACCTCAATTGCAGAATCACCGATCTTCACCGAGACCCTCCTTAAGTCTCCTTAAGCTCATTACCTTCTTGCTAATATCCCTTATCTCTTCTGACTCAAAATCTGAGGCATTGTATCTTCTCAGTAGTTTTATATCTGCTGGTGTAACGCCGAGCAAGAGTATCTCTTCTCCAACCTTCATTGCGGTTATACCCTTTCTCGTTCCTAAGGGGTGGTAGGCTATTACCCTCATCATCTCATTCCTTCTCTGTTTCTTTCTCAGTAAAAAGGCAAGGAGGAATATGAGACCTAAGACCGCACCGAGGGCTGTCATAACCTGGAGGTAAAGGTCACTCATTTGAGCTGCCTTATCCTTTCTGTGGGGCTTATGATGTCAGTAAGCCTTACACCGAATTTCTCATTCACAACAACCACCTCTCCCCTGGCAACGAGCCTATTATTAACGAGTATCTCCATTGGCTCACCAGCGATCTTATCGAGTTCAATAACAGAGCCCTGACCG
This sequence comes from Thermodesulfovibrionales bacterium, assembly GCA_046290845.1. Lineage (GTDB taxonomy): Bacteria > Nitrospirota > Thermodesulfovibrionia > Thermodesulfovibrionales > UBA9159 > JBBIPQ01. Next base: position 2,328 of record JBKBUA010000106.1, on the reverse strand, counting down.
AGTTGAAGGAGGTCTCTTATCAGCATCCTTGTCCTTCCCAGTTCAGCCGTAACCTCAAGCGGGATATCGAGGAGGAAATCTATATCGCGACTGCTCACCTCACTCTTTTCGTTTTTAAGTTCCTCGAAATTTGTATCACTTACCATCTCATTTTGTTTCTGTTCCATTCTGCCTCCTTTTTAAGAGATGATTCTCTTGATCTTTATGGCCTGGTTTCCCCTGCTATATCCAGGGGTCCCAGCGAATCTTGCTCGCCCCTCAATCTTGACGATTATATCGTCTTCTACGGATTTGCCAAAATTTATGATGCTCCCAGGCCTCAGATTCTTAAGGTCCTTTAATGTGATCTCAACCCTTCCGAGTTCTGCAACTACCTCGACATAGGAATCAAGAAGTATCTCTTTCAGTCTCGCTACCCATCGCTGATCAATATCAAACTTATCGGCCTGAATGCCTGAATAGAGTTTCTCCTTTATGGGTTCAATCATTGAATAGGGGATGCAGAAAAAGAGTTTTCCAGTGAAGTCCTCTACCTCCAGATGAATCTCTACCTTTATGACAATCTCACTGGGTGTAACGATTGTTACGAACTGAGGATTCATCTCTGAACCGACATGCTCAGGTCTTATGGGAATAATGCCGCTCCAGGATGTGGCAAGGTCATTGAGGGCGATATTAACGATCCTCTTTATCACCCTCTGCTCTATTGAGGTAAAGGCACGACCTTCTGACTTGACATACCTTGCGCTGTCACTGCCAAAGAAGAACTCTACAAAGGCAAATACGAGGGGTGCCTCTATTACGAGAAGCGAATAGCCCTTAAGTGGATCCATCTTGAATATGTTTATACTCGATGGAAAGGGGACGGTCTTCATGAATTCCCCGAACTTTATAACCTCAACACCCTGGACAGAAATATCAACGAATTTCATTATGAGGTTTGATGCAGAATTTCTGAAAAATCGTGCAAACCTCTCATTGGCTATCTCGAGGCCTGGCATCCTCCCCCTTACGATGCGTTCCTGGCTTGTAAGGTCATAGGGCCTCACACCCGATAGTATCTTGTCCCTGGCAGTCTCGGTGTCTATCTCACCTGACTGCACACCCTTTAATAGGGCATCAACCTCTTCCTGAGATAGTACATCACTCATTGCATTACAAATTCTGTAAAATAGATATTTTTAAATATCTCTTTCCCTGCGGCCTGGTTAACCCTTAAAAGAAGTTCATCCTTCAGCTGTATCTTTCCTTCAGGACTGGATAAAGACTCCGCTGACTTGCTACTTATGAGTGTTATTATGGCGTCTCTGAGCTGTGGTACCTTTTCTGTCGCAGAAGGTTGGTTTATCGCATCCGATAGCTCAAGCTGCATCGTCACCTTCAGGAACCTCCCCTGCTCAGCAAGGTTTACCACAAAGGGGTCGAGGGGAATGAGGGCGGTCTTTTTTCCCTCTTCTTTTTTATGGGACTCTCCGCCTTTCCCTTTTGCTATCAATTGTGTGTAGGTGAAAAAGCCGCCTGCAATAGCAAGGACCGCCACGACAGCAATGATAATTATCATCCTTTTGCTTCCTGATTTTTTCTCCTTAATCTCTTCCCCTTCAGGGGCATCAACCTTTTCCTCTGCCATAAATCCCTCCTGAAATAACTTTACAGGATGATATTCAAAGAGTATGCCTGAATATAACATATTGAAAACAAAGGGAATTTTTAGGAGACGGGAGATTTTGGTCAAGGAATTGACAGTCCTGCCAAAGGGTGCGACCTTATTTGGGTGAATGGGTGAATAGGTGAATAGGTGAATGGGTGAATGGGTGAATGGGTGAATAGGTGAATGGGTGAATGGGTGAGTGGGTGAATAGGTGAATGGGTGAATAGGTGAATGGTTTTTGTTCACCTCTTCACCACTTCACCACTTCACCTCTTCACCCATTCACCCTCTTCACCTTACCCTCTGGGATGGTGGCGGGATTACCTCTTAAGATTTATCATCTCCTGTAGTAGGTCGTCTGTTGTCGTGATTATTCTGGAATTGGCCTGAAATCCTCTCTGTGCAGAGATCATCTTCACAAACTCCTCAGCAAGATCGACATTGCTCAGTTCGAGGGTATGGGATAGTACCCTTCCGAGGCCCGATGTTTCTGGCATACCAACTATAGGCTGTCCTGAGTCAAAGGACTCTGCATAGAGGTTCCTTCCAAGTTTCGTGAGGCCTGTTGGTGCTACAAACCTTGCAAGGGCTACCTGTCCAATCGGTCTTGTCTGGCCATTTGTGAATACCCCTGTAATTACGCCATCCTCAGAGATGACTATATTTTTTAGTGCACC
>JBKBUA010000105.1:0-6553 GCA_046290845.1 Thermodesulfovibrionales bacterium | reverse complement strand
GGAGGTATGAGACAGAGGGTCATGATAGCCATGGCAATAGCCTGTAATCCCTCAATCCTCATTGCTGATGAACCAACAACAGCACTCGATGTAACTATACAGTCACAGATATTAAGCCTTTTGCAAAGCCTTCGAAAAGAGATGAGCATGAGTCTGTTACTCATTACTCATGACCTCGGGATAATATCTGAAAATGCGGACAGGGTTGCAATAATGTATGCTGGAAGGCTTTTTGAGGTTGCTAATACCGATGAATTATTCTCGAACCCTATGTGTCCTTATACAAGGGGATTGCTCGAATCTCTGCCCGTCAGAAAGGGGGTACCTCTTAAACCTATACCTGGTTTTGTTCCAAGGCCCGATAAGCTGCCAGAGGGGTGTAAGTTTTCAAATAGATGTAGATTTGCTGTTGCCAAATGCAATGAAATAGAACCTGCCCTTGAAGAGGTATCAAAAGGACATCTTGTAAGATGTATCAGGTCAAGGGAGTTACCAGAATGGAACTTTTGAAGGTTGAGTCTTTAAAGAAATATTTCGATGTAAAGGCAAGATTTGCAACGGCTCACAGGACGCTCAAGGCCGTGGATGGTATAAGCTTTTCTCTAAAAAAGGAAAGTGTATTTGCCCTTGTTGGCGAAAGCGGTTGTGGAAAGAGCACCGTCGCAAGATTAATCCTGAAACTAATACCACCAACATCGGGTAAGATCTTTTTTAAGGAAAAGGATTTAAACGAACTCAGAGGCGATTCATTGAAGGAATTCAGGAGATCTGTTCAGATAATATTTCAGGACCCTTTTGCCTCTCTTAATCCGAGGAAAACCGTCTTCAGTACAGTCTCAGAGCCTTTAAAGATACACAAATTGGCAAACAGAAGAGATTTGAGGGATAATGTTGTTTCCCTTCTGAATAAGGTTGGCCTTGACAGGGATGTCCTCGATCGTTATCCCCATGAATTCAGCGGAGGGCAGAGGCAAAGGATATGTATAGCAAGGGCCCTTTCTGTTTCTCCTGAGTTGATTGTTGCTGATGAGCCCCTTTCTGCCCTGGATGTTTCTATTCAAGCACAGATACTGAATCTCTTGAAGGAGATAAAAGAACAATCAAGACTATCCTTTCTCTTTATAAGCCATGACCTTAATGTGGTTAGATATTTCAGCGACAACATAGCTGTCATGTATCTGGGCAGAATCGTAGAAGCCTCTGCAACAGATGAGCTGTTCGAAAAACCCCTTCACCCATACACCGAGATGCTCCTTTCCTCAACTCCAAAGATAAGGATAAGGTCAAAGAGGGAGTCCCAATTTATTGATACGGGCGACATCCCGAGCCCCCTCGATATTCCACAGGGTTGTCCTTTCCATCCAAGATGTCCGAAAAAATTCGCCCCCTGCGCCAGTATTTATCCTAATTTAAGGGAACCTTCTGATAAAGCATTTAAAGGCAGACTTGTTGCATGCCACTTATGGAATCCCTGTTAAGGCTTCCATAATCTTTTTCTTTATCTCAGGTGATGTCCAGTTCTCTTCACCGAGGTATCTCTCGATAACTATCCCGTTTCTGTCGATAAAAAATGTGGTGGGGATTGAGAAGACCTTGAACTGTCTCGACACCTTGTTGTCTGTATCTATCAGGATTGTGATATCAATCGGATTCTTTGATATATAATCCTTAATGACCGTGTAGGAGCGATCCGTTGATATTGCAACAACCTCGAGACCCTTATTCCTGAATTCCCTGTAAAGATTATTCAATGACGGCATCTCGGCACGGCAGGGAGGACACCATGTAGCCCAGAAGTTCAGGATCACCACCTTTCCCCTGAGAGAGGAGAGATTGAAGGGTCTATTGTTAATGTCTTTAAGTGTGAAGTCAGGTGCTTTTTTCCCGATAAGACCTTCAATGTCCCATGGTGATGGTGGAACAGCAAAGAGTGCGGTTGAGCCTAATAAGGTGATAATAATCTGTAAAACAGACGATTTAAGCAGTCTAAAATGTCTCAAATAGCCTCCTTTTCAGCGATTCACTCCTATCCTTCTCAGTTTTACCAAATAAAATGCCGGTGGTGGGAGTCGAACCCACACGAGGTTTCCCCCACCGGATTTTGAGTCCGGCGCGTCTGCCAATTCCACCACACCGGCAATTCAATTAAACTTTTTTAGCTTATCATAAATAACTATAGTTTGAAAATAGAATCATTACCATGCTAAGATAACCTAAACATCGCATAAAACAACCAATTTCTATGAGGCAGGCGTAATGAAAAAAAACCTTTTATCTGCGATACCGATAGCAGCATTTCGCATCATAAGGCGGTTTAGATTGAACGGCACCACAGGTATAATTCTGTTTATGGCATCATATTTAATGTCCAATCGCATTATAAAGGGTTTTGAATTGTGCCTGCCTCATAATTTTGCAACAATAGGGATAACTCATTTCCCGTTGATGAGGAGTTAATAATATGGCAGTGGTTATTCCCTTTAGGGGAATCTTATACAATCGAGAAACAGTTAAGGGAGGTGATGTTGTAGCACCTCCCTATGATATTATTACACCGGAAAAGAGGGAGATTCTATATAAAAAAAGCCCGTATAATATCGTAAGAATAGATGCTGGTGAAGAAAGACTCACAGATACTGACTCGGACAATAAATACACAAGGGCTGCTAAATATCTTACAGAGTGGCTCGAAAAGGGCATCCTGAAGAGATCGAACCAACCTTGCTTCTATGCCTATGAGATGGAATATCGGCTGTATAATGAAAAAAAAAGGCTCAGGGGTTTTTTCGGTCTTGTAAAGCTCGAAGAACTCGGCAGGGGTGTTTATCCTCACGAGTGTACTCATTCAAAGCCAAAGGCCGATAGACTAAGGTTAATGATGACCTGCCTCGCAAATACGAGCCCTATATTCTCGCTTTATCATAGTGATAAAAAGATAGCATCCGGTATAATCAACGAGGTCTCTAACAGGACTCCCTATATAGAGGCAATCGAAGAAGATGTGACTCACAGACTCTGGATTATAGAGGATAGTAATTATATCGAGGCCATTAAAACCGAACTCTCCGATAGACCGATCCTCATAGCGGATGGACATCACAGATACGAAACAGCCCTGGAGTTTCAAAGGATAATGACAGAACGTGCAGAGACTGTAAAGGGAGACGAACCCTTTAACTTTGTCCTGATGTTTCTGGCTAATATATCCGAGGGAGATATAACGATCCTTCCTGCCCACAGATTGATTCGTTACAAAGGAACAGACCTGATAGACCGTTTGAAAGGCTATTTTGACATATATAAAATATCACCTAAAGATGATATAATTGAATCAATCAGGGGAAAAGATAGAACCTTTGGTCTCATAATAAAGGGAGAGGAGACAGGTTACCTGCTAAGATATAAAGGGGACAATATGGAAGGGGTTCATCCTGTTCTGAAAGATCTCGATGTAGTTATACTTCACGACCTTATTTTTAAGAAACTCCTTGGTGTATCAGAGGTGCATTATGAAATGGATTATAGGGTCTCGAAGTCGCTCGTCTCAAGCGGAGAGTACGATGCCTCCTTTTTTCTCAACCCTACAAAGGTAGAGGATGTGGAGAGGGTTGCCCTGTCTTCAATGAGAATGCCACCTAAATCGACATATTTTTATCCAAAGGTAATGACAGGTTTCGTTATAAACAGCTTGAAAAACTAATGTAAGGAGGATTTTATGTCAGTAAGGATAGGAATTAATGGATTCGGTCGCATAGGAAGGAACTTTCTGAGGGCAAGTATAGGGAACAGCGAACTTGAGATCGTGGCAATAAATGACCTGACAGACTCAAAGACTCTTGCCCATCTCCTGAAATACGATTCTGTTCATGGCATATTCGGCGCAGAGGTGGGGTCAACGGATAAAAGCATTATCGTAAATGGCAGGGAGATAAAGGTTCTTGCTATTACGGAACCATCACAGATACCATGGAAAGACCTTAAGGTCGATATAGTCCTGGAATCAACAGGTAGATTCACAGATAGGGCAGGGGCAATGAAGCATATTGATGCAGGTTCAAGATGGGTTATTATATCGGCCCCTGCTAAGGAACCTGATGTCACGGTCTGTATGGGTGTTAATGAGGAGATGCTTGATAGGGAAAAGCACAGGATAATATCGAATGCCTCCTGTACAACGAACTGTCTCGCCCCTGTTGCAAAGGTTATTCATAAGGAATTTGGTATTTTAAGGGGATTAATGACAACCATCCATTCTTATACAAATGACCAGAGGATTCTTGATCTCCCCCATAAGGACCTGAGGAGGGCCAGAGCAGCAGCCTTGAATATGATACCCACGACTACAGGCGCAGCTAAGGCGGTGGGGCTCGTCCTTCCCGAACTTAAGGGCAAGCTCGATGGCATGGCTATCAGGGTGCCTACCCCTAATGTCTCGGTCGTGGACCTTGTAGCAGAACTTTCAAGGGATGCCACTGCAGAAGATATAAACAATGCCCTCAGGACAGCATCGGAGGGCCCGATGAAAGGTATAATTCAGTATTCCGAAGATCCCCTCGTGTCAACGGACCTCAACGGAAATCCTCACTCAGCAATAATCGATGCCACGGTCACAAAGATAATTGAGGGGAAGATGGTTAAGGTGATTGCCTGGTATGACAATGAATGGGGTTACAGTAGCAGACTGAGGGACCTCATGTTATATCTTGTAAAGTAATATTATAGAGAGGTATTCCATGATAAGAAAGACAGAAAATATTACACCTACTGGAGACATACTCAATAAAATGACTATAGAAGACCTCAACCTTAAGGGTAAGAGGGTCTTTATAAGGGCTGATTTCAACGTCCCCCTCGATGAGAATCTGAAGATCACTGATGACAGGAGGATACGGTCAACACTACCTACAATAAATTATGCTATCGATGAAGGAGCAAAGGTAATCCTCGCCTCCCATCTCGGCAGGCCAAAAGGTAAGGTGTCACCGAGGTTAAGCCTACAACCTGTTGCAAAGAGGCTACAACGGCTTCTCGATAAAGATGTAATCTTCTTAGAGGACTGTATAGGCCAGAATGTTGAAAATGTTATATCAAGGATGAAGAATGGAGATGTAGTTTTACTTGAAAATCTAAGATTTCATCCTGAAGAGGAAAAAAATGATGAGGGATTTGCAAAGGCCCTCGCTAATCTCGCTGACTTTTATGTTAATGATGCCTTTGGCGCCTCACACCGTGCTCACGCCTCAATCGTCGGTATCCCCAAGTTTTTGCCTGCTGCAGCAGGATTTCTGCTGAAAAAGGAGATAGAATATCTTAAAGGTGTTGTAACAAATCCCGTAAGGCCCTTTGTCGCAATCTTAGGTGGTGCCAAGGTCTCGGGCAAGATTGGTGTTCTCGAAAACTTAGCTGACAAGGTTAACAAGGTCATTGTTGGTGGGGGTATGGCCTTTACATTTATAAAGGCTATGGGTTATGAGATTGGTAATTCCCTCGTTGAGATGGATATGCTCGACCTTGCCAACAGGATAAGAGAAAAATTAACACAAAATAATGTAAAGTTTTATTTACCTGTTGATTGTGTTATCGCCCAGAGTATGGAGCCAGGAGTTGAGACAAAGATAGTAACAACCCAGGAGATCCCCAAGGGATGGCTGGCACTTGATATAGGGCCTGCCTCGGTCAGGCTATTTTCGGAGGCCCTTCAGGATGCGAAAACAATCATATGGAATGGGCCAATGGGTGTATTCGAACTTGATGCCTTTTCGAGAGGAACCTTTGCCGTTGCCCGTGCCGTTGCAGATGCCTATGCCTTGACAATAGTTGGCGGAGGAGACACCGACCTCGCTGTTCACAGGGCAGGCGTATCAGATTCCATATCCTTTATATCAACAGGAGGTGGTGCCTCTCTACAGTTACTGGAAGGCAAAGAACTACCTGGTATCGCAGCCCTGAGCGACAAAAAAGAATAACCTTATTTACAAGAAACCTGTAGTTCGGAATCAGTAATCTTATGAGGTAGTCTTATATCTTCATGAGAGAGGATGCCCCTTTTCATCTCAACAACAGATGGATTCTTACTTTCAAATCGCTTTATCAGGTACGATGCAGCCTTATCAGGTTTTATGGTATCACCGCAAGTAAAGATATCGACAGCGGCATATCCATATTCAGGCCACGTGTGAATAGACAGGTGGGATTCCGCTATAACCACCATGCCACTGATTCCAAAGGGACTGAATTCATGGAAGGAAATGTCAATTATCGTTGCCTTTGCCTCTTTAGCAGCTGAGACAAGGGCATCTCTAACATCTTCGAGGCTCTGAAGGATTGAAGAATTGCAATCCTTTAATTCAACCAATAAGTGTGTACCTAAAGCATACAATTCACTACCTCCCTTTAGGGATTAAGGAGCGAATCACTCCTTCCGTTAATTTATTAGATAAGAAAAATACCTTAAAAGCGAATAATTTGTCAAGACCTCGCGTTTCCTCAAAAATAATCTCTTCGAAAGGGGATTGTTTCCTCATAATTGACAAAAAAGGCAACCATCCTTTAA
>JBKBUA010000104.1:3557-6719 GCA_046290845.1 Thermodesulfovibrionales bacterium | reverse complement strand
AAAGGAGAGGTAGAGATGACTTCTTTTTCACCCTTCAATCTCTCAATTATAGAACCATAATCATCAATAGAACCTTTATAGTTAAGGACTACGAGGTGTGCATTAACCCCGAGTATCTTTTTCTGAAGGTCTTCATGGAATCCGCTCATGACAGAAAGGACAACGAGGAGGGCCATAACTCCGAGGGCAACTCCACCTATAGATATGGCGGTATTAAAGGATATGCCTTTGTGTCTTTTCCTTGACCTCAAATATCTTAAAGCTATAAAGAGATGATAGGGGAGTTTGAATTTCTTATTCACTGCTCAGGCTTCATCTGGGGGAACAATATTACGTCCCTAATGGAAGGAGAGTTTGTAAAAAGCATGATAAGCCTGTCTATGCCTATTCCCTCTCCTGCGGCAGGTGGCATTCCGTATTCCAGGGCCTTTACAAAATCCTCATCCATCCACTGAGCCTCCTCATCGCCCCTCTCACGAGCCTCGACCTGCTTGAGAAACCTTTCCCGCTGGTCAATAGGGTCATTCAGTTCAGAGAAGGCATTTGCCACCTCTCTTGCTGCGATAAAGAGTTCAAACCTCTCCACAAGTTCAGGGGCATCCGTCTTTCTCTTGGCGAGGGGAGAAAGCTCAACAGGATAATCTATTATAAATGTGGGCTGGATAAGATGAGGTTCCACCTTCTCCTTAAATATCTCATCAAGGACCTTTCCATGAGATGCACCCTTTTTGATATCTATCCCTTCCTGCTTTGCATATCTTATAGCCTCCCCAGGGTCTGTCAATGCCGTTTCTGGCACCCCGTGCCTTTTCATTGCCTCGAACATAGGGATTCTCGGCCAGGGCGGGGTAAGATCAATAATATCCTCACCAAAAGGCAATTTAAGGGTCTTTAAAACCTTACCGGCTATCGTGGTTATTAACTCTTCTGTAAAGGACATCAAAAACTTATATTCCTTATAGGCCATATAGAATTCGAGCATCGTGAATTCAGGGTTATGCTTTGTTGAGAGACCTTCGTTCCTAAAATTCTTGTTTAATTCATAGACCCTCTCATAACCTCCTACAAGAAGCCTCTTGAGATAAAGCTCAGGAGCTATCCTGAGATAAAGATCTATACCGAGGGCATTATGATGAGTCTTGAAAGGTCTTGCCGCCGCACCACCCGGTATCTGATGCATCATTGGTGTCTCGACCTCGATAAAACCCTGACCCTCGAGGAAATCCCGTATCGCCTTTATAACCTGGCTCCGCGTCTCAAAGGCCTTTCTGACCTGCGGATTCACGATTAGGTCAAGATACCTTTGTCTGTATCTTATCTCCACATCCCTGAGACCATGCCATTTCTCAGGTAGAGGCCTGATGGACTTTGTCAGGAGATTAAAATTTTGAACCTCAATCGTGAGTTCCTGAGTCTTTGTCCTGAATAACCTGCCTGTTAAACCGATGATGTCTCCCACATCGAGTTTCTTGAATATGCTGTAACTTTCACCGAGTATATCCTTTCTGAAGTAAACCTGTATCTTCCCCGTGGAATCCTGGATGTGGCCGAAGCTGGCCTTTCCAAAATCACGCTTTGCTATAATCCTTCCAGCCAGGGTGCATATAACAGGGCTCGACTCAAGGGTATCGGATGCTGTCTCATGATAGGCATTCAGTATATCTGCTGCATGATGGGTAACATCAAAGGGGCCTCCAAAGGGTTCTATCCCAGCCTCTCTAAGTTCCTTGATCTTCTTCAGCCTCTGCTGTATCTGTTCGTTTATCTCATCCATAAACTAAAATTATAAGCCCTGATAAAGGTTTAAGTCAAACCGTATTCCTTCCACCTCGAATCAACTAACCTTTTTATCTCTTCTGACATGAATATCTCGTCAGGCCAGTCCCTCATCATCCCCTCTTCTTTTGCCTTTCTCGTTGCATCTATGCCCATCTTTGCGCCATATCTCGGGAAGTTCGCAGCATGATCAAGGTCGTCAAGGGGACCCTCAGAGATAACAACATCCCTTCTCCAGTCAACGTTATTTAAAACCCTCCAGGCTGTATAAGAGAGGTTCTGGACATCCACATCATCATCAACAACTATTAATAGCTTCGAAAACATCATCTGTCCCTTTCCCCAGAGGCCATGGATAATCTTCTTTGCCTGCCCTGGATAGGACTTTTTAATCGAGATTATTGCGGCATTGTGAAAGACTCCCTCCATTGGTAGATTCATATCCCTGATCTCAGGGAAATCAAGCCTCAGTAAAGGCAGAAAGATCCTTTCTGTCGCCTTCCCCATATAGCAATCCTCCATAGGAGGCTTTCCGACTATGGTAGCTGGATATATCATATCCTTTCTGTGAGTTATACAGGTCACGTGAAAGACGGGATAATAATCCGTGGGAGAATAAAATCCTGTATGGTCTCCAAAAGGACCCTCCAGTCTCATCTCACCCGGTTCAAGATAACCCTCAATAACGAGTTCGCTGTTTGCAGGAACCTCGATATCTGAGGTTATACACCTAACCATATCAACAGGTTCTCTCCTCAAGAAACCTGCAAAAAGCATCTCATCGATCGATTCAGGCAGTGGGGCGCTGGCTGAATAAATAACGGCAGGGTCACTACCAACAGCTATCGCTACTGGCATCCTCTTGCCCATGTTCTTATATTTTTCATAATGCCTTGCTCCGTCCTTGTGGATATGCCAGTGCATACCTGTTGTAACCCTATCATAGATATGAATCCTGTACATCCCACAGTTTTGTCTTCCTGTTTCGGGGTCCTTTGTGAATACCATGGGTAGGGTAATAAACCTTCCTTCATCTGTGGGCTGACCATCTCCAGGCCAGCACTTCAGTACAGGGAATTTGGTTAAATCAGGGTTATCCCTCTCAATCACCTCCTGACAGGGTGCATCTTTCACCCGTCTCGGCAACCATCGAGAAAACTCAAAGAGCCTCGGTAACATCTGGAGTTTCTCTTTTAGTGTCTTTGGTGGTGCCTGGTTTAAAAGTTCCTCAATCCTCTTGCCAACATCGTTAAGGTCTCTTACCTCGAGGCTAAGGGACATCCTCTCAAAGGAACCAAAGAGGTTTGTTACAACAGGGTAGGAAGATCCTTTGACCCTTTCAAAGAATAGGGCAAAACCTCCATTAGGACTCTTGCACATTCTATC
>JBKBUA010000104.1:0-3460 GCA_046290845.1 Thermodesulfovibrionales bacterium | reverse complement strand
TCAGTAATCTCGGTTATCTCAAGTATCGGATCCACCTCGACCTTAATCCTCTTGAGAAGTCCCCTGCTTTCAAGGACAGATATAAATTCCCTGAGATCCTTATACCCCATAACCCCTGTATTTTAGCATTTTTTCACTTAATGGCTATTACGCCGATACTATCTCCTATCTTTATATTATGCTCCTTTGAGGCATCTCCCCTGTAGACAAAGAGCTCAAGATAATTCATGCTGTTTAAGATGGCATAGAGTCCCCTGTCCTCAGCCTGGGCATAGTAATCCTTTATCTCTATCTGTTTACCCTTCATGACAATTTTAATGGCATTCTTATCATTGCCCTGGTTTATGAGATGGGCAAGGTCAGAATATCTTATGTTTGAGATGGCGTTTCCGAAATGGTCTATATAAATAATCTCTCCCTCAATAGCGTTCTTCGCAGGCATCGATGGTGCAGGGATATGAATTTTCATGTAATCCGAGACAGGTTCTCCTAAGTTTGTTATTGCTGTCCCTCTTGAGAGCCAGGCAGCAACAGGTGCAAATATGTCACGACCATGAAAGGTCATACTCCTTTCTGGAAGGAAATAATGCTCTGCTGTGAGGTGAATGACCTCAAATTTCTCGACCGCATTATAAATCACGGTAAAGACACCGTTGTCAGGGCCAATAAAATAATAATCCTCTGTTGCTATCAAAATGGGCCTCCTCGATGAACCAACGCCAGGGTCTGTCACGACAACATGTATCGTTCTCGGTGGAAACTGGCTGTAACTCATCCCTATTGTAAGGGCTGCCTCCCTTATATTGTACTTCTCAATGCCGTGTGTTATATCAACTATCTTTACATCAGGATTTATGCCGAGTATAACTCCCTTCATAATACCTGTTAGAGGACCTCCATAACCAAAGTCAGTTGTAAGTGTTATAATACGGGGCATATGATACCTCCCACTATCTCTTTAACGCTCCCTATCCCATTTTTCTCAAGAAACTGTGTTATACCTGATATTATATCCATTGTAACAGAGGGGTTAACAAAGTTTGCTGTTCCAACCGCTATGGCTGTTGCGCCTGCAAGTATAAATTCAATGGCATCCTCATAATTCATGATGCCTCCCATCCCGATGATAGGTATCCCAACCGCCTTCGATGCCTCCCATACCATCCTTACCGCTATCGGCCTAATCGCAGGACCGGAAAGTCCTCCTGTTATATTTGCAAGCCTTGGTCTCCTTGTTTTTATATCAATTGCCATGCCTGTAACAGTATTTATCAATGAAATCGCATCTGCCCCTGCCTCTTCTGCAACCTTAGCCATCATTGATATATCGGTTACATTAGGAGATAGCTTAACTATAAGGGGCAGTTTAGTGGCCTCTCTGACAGAACTTACAACCTTAAAAGTAGTCCCTGGATCAGTTCCGAAGATAGACCAGCCTGCCTCCTTATTTGGGCAGGATATGTTCATCTCGAGGCCATGAATACCCTCTACATCGCTCAGAGCCATAGCAGCCTCTCTGTATTCCTCAATTGTGTCTCCAAAGAAGTTCACTATTACTGAGGTATCGAACTGCCTGAGAAAAGGCATCTTTTCTCTAATAAATCTCTCAATACCTATATTCTGAAGCCCTATTGAATTCAACATGCCTGATGGAGTCTCAACAATACGTGGAGGTGGATTACCTTCCCTCGGATTCAGAGAGAGCCCCTTGACCACAACCGCTCCAAGTCTATTAAGGTCTATAAACTCAGCATATTCCTCTCCGTAACCAAAGGTTCCCGAGGCAGTCATGACAGGGTTCTTTAGTCTCAGTTTTCCTATGTTTACGCTTAGGTCTACCATATTATTTCCCTTGCATCAAAGACAGGTCCCTCTTTACAGACCCTCTGATAACCCGCTGTGGTTTTGACAACACAGCCAAGGCATGCACCTATCCCGCAGGCCATCCTTTCTTCAATGGATATGTATGCAACGCCTCCTCTCAACTTTGTAATCTCCGAAACCCTCTCAAGCATCTTTGAGGGACCACAGGCATAAACTGTGAAGGTTTCTGTAAGACTGTTGAGAAACCTATCCAGACTCTCGGTAATTAAACCCTTCTCGCCTGCGGAACCATCATCAGTGGTAACAAAAATCTTCCTCGAATACTCCTGTATCTCATCGATGAAGAACAATTCCTTAGAACTCCTTGCGCCGTAAAAGACATAGGGTTTGTTACACCTTTCAATGAGAGAATAAAGGGATGCTATTCCAATTCCACCTGCCACCACAATGGTTGCACCTCCTGATGGCAATGGTTCGACAAGCTCACCACCGACAAGCTCACCGGGCAAGGGATAGGGTCTTCCGAGGGGTCCCAGAATCTCAACAGTGGAACCTTCCCTGAGCCCGCTAAGAAGGGCTGTCCCCTTTCCCTTAATCCTGAAGAATATCTGAATATTTCCATTTTTGTCTTTCCTGAAATGGCTGAATGGTCTTTTTAGAAGCGGGTCCTGAGGAAGGCCGACCATATAGAACTGCCCTGGCCTTGGCTCCTTTAAAAGTGATAAGGGAGAAAGGGTGAGCAGATTGTATTCCGGATTGAGTGCTTGATTCTCGGTAACTACTGCCTTAAGATACCTGCTCAAAGCCTATCTCTAAAATCTCGTATTCTATGGTTCTTGCTGGCGCCTTTATTGTGACAACATCACCGACCTCTTTACCTAAAAGGGCCCTGCCAACAGGAGAGGTTACTGAGATCTTTCCGCTCTTTACATCTGTCTCATCAGGTCCAACGAGGTAGAAAACATACTCCTCATCAGCCTCTACATCGAGAACACGCACCTTTGCACCAAAGGCAGCCTTGGATTGATTGATTCTTGAAGGGTCTATCACCTCTGCTAAGGCCAGTTTTGCCTGAAGTTCCTGTATCCTGCCCTCAATAAAGGACTGTCTCTCCTTTGCAGCATGGTATTCTGCGTTC
Organism: Thermodesulfovibrionales bacterium; assembly: GCA_046290845.1. GTDB lineage: Bacteria > Nitrospirota > Thermodesulfovibrionia > Thermodesulfovibrionales > UBA9159 > JBBIPQ01. The sequence continues at coordinate 498 of JBKBUA010000104.1, read as the reverse complement.
TCGGACAGATCTCCATGGGCGCGAGCCTCAGCAATGGCCTGGATATTCCTCGGCCTCTCGACCTTAAGGAGTCTATCCAACTCTTCCTGTAATCTTCTGTAACCCTCCGGAGTTATAGGTATGCGTTGCTGCACCGATTAACACCCCCTTTATGTTATTTAATCTAACATAAATAACAGGCTGAAGGCTATACTAAGGTCTGTAGCCATAAAACCATTGATTGGTACCCCACCCCAAATTACGCGGGCTTATCTATGCCTCTTTTCCGGATCATGTTGTAAACATACCTAATTTCATCACTCTTTAAGACGAGGCAAACCATTATGTATATAATCAGGCAAAGGGTTATCGTACCACCGAGATAGAGGGACTTTACAGCAGCCATGCCTGAAACCTTCCAGATGTCACTCCTTATGATAAACCAGCCAGGTAAAGCCATAGAAATAGAAGCGATTGTGGTCTTTAAAAGGGATTTCACGATCCTTCTTCCATCTATCC
>JBKBUA010000103.1:3733-6752 GCA_046290845.1 Thermodesulfovibrionales bacterium | reverse complement strand
TCGGAATTTCTATATCGCATCCGCCTATACTCTGGTATTTCGGCTCTTTGAAAGTATGTTCCATAGTTATTTAACCAGAGAATTCCAGTCTTCCGAGAACTTCTCCATTCCTTTGTCAGTCAATTCATGGTATATGTCGTATTCCTGCCAGTTTCTGACGAGTTCAATATCTCTGAAGGGTATGTGCCTTAAGTCTCCTGAATTATACATGTAATCATTGCCAGGAATTAGAAGGTCTCTCTCCGCCCATTCTTTAAGCACGCCGAAAGGGGCTGTAATAATATCAGAACCAAGCTTCAGCGCATACAATAAATGGTCAATCTTTCTCACACTTGCAGTTAAGACCTCCACATGCTGTCTCCCTTTTTATACATTTTAAGGATGTTGCCGATCAGGTCCATACCATTTTCTCCTTTGTCATCAAGCCTGCCGATAAAGGGAGAAACAAATACATCACCTCTTTTTGCACCCCGTGTTGCAGCGTAAACAGCGGCAGCCTGCTCCTGTGAGAAACAAAGGGTCATGTTCACACGCATGTTGTCTTTAAGGGCCTGTTCTGCTGCCCGTAAACCCTCTTTTGACGTGGGGAATTTTATATGGGCATTGGGAATCCAGTTAAACATCTCCTTGCCCTGCTTCAGCATTTCTTCAGCCGTTGTGGAGAGGTCTGCATATACCTCAACGGAGATCGAACCTTGGGGGATGAGAGTTGAAATCTCTTCAACAGTTGAGCGATAAAATTGAAAAGCCTCTTTCCTGCTAAGTTTCTCGCCTGTCACAAGGCGTTGACGAATAGCAGGGTTTTTTGAAATGAGTGTCGGGTTTGTGGTCTGTCCATCAAGGAACCCTAAAAACTTAATGGACTCTATCGTCTCTTTGGGATCACCTCCATCTAAAAATATCTTCGTCTTAAGGTTTTTCGGTCTCATATAACCTCCTTTACCTTTCTCATAATGGCATTTTTGGAAATCCCCTCGTAATCGAGGAGTTCCTGTGGCTTTCCACTCCTTGGCATCCTCTTAACTGATAGGGAATAAACAGGTATGCGAAACTCAGACAGAGCACTCATTACCGCCTCACCAAGTCCACCCTCGGCAAAATGGTCCTCCACGGTAATAATCGCCTTGGTCTCTTTCGCTGCTTTAGCAAGGGTTGTCTTGTCTACAGGTTTTATGCTATATAAATCAATTACTCTTATTGAAATGCCTTCTCTTCTCAATTCCTCATAGGCATTAAGAGCTTCATGAAGCGTAATCCCAGCAGCAACAACTGTAATTATGTCATCGTTAGCCCTTCTTAAAACCTTGCAGCCGCCGATAGTAAATTCTTCAGCTTTATCATAAATAATTGGGGTATCCATTCTTGTTGTGCGAATATAAACCAAACCATTATATCTAATAGACGCTTCAATTAATCTTTCTGCTGATATGGCATCTGAGGGATATAAAACCACACTATTTAAGACTGTCCTGAACATGGCAATATCTTCGAGTCCCATCTGTGATGGTCCATCTTCTCCAACAGATACGCCTGCATGAGAACCTACAAATTTGATATTGGGCTCAGAGTATTGGCTCATCCGTATCTGGTCAAAGGCTCGTGTAAAAAATGCTCCGAAGGTTGAGACAAAGGGAATTTTCCCACCGCGTGAAAGACCCACGGCAACACCTACCATATTCTGTTCGGCAATGTACATCTCAAAAAATCTCTCAGGATAAGCCTTCTTAAATATCTCAGAGAATGTAGAGTTGCTTACTTCAGCATCCATGACAACTATGCCAGGGAATTGTGGGAATATTCTTGTCAGTGCATTTCCATACGCCCTGCGCGTGGAAACAGTTTTATCAGGAGGATAGGAGATCTCTCCGACCTTTTGAGGAAGTATCTTCTCTGGCATGAGGTCTTCTGGCTTTGGTATCATGCCCCGTAATGAGGTATCAACACTGCCGAGTTCATTTAATGCTGTGCTGAGTTCCTCTTTCTTTAATGCCTTGCCGTGCCAGCCGTTTTTGTCTTCAAGAAAGGAGACCCCTTTGCCTTTGATGGTCTTTGCGATAATCATAACAGGCCTGTCCTCTGAATCAAGAGCCTTTTTATAAGCATGAAGGATTTCCTGCAGGGAATGGCCATCAACGAGGATCGTTTCCCATCCAAAAGAAGAGACCCTATTTTCATAGGCGGAGAGATCATGGCCATACATAGTCTCTCCTCGCTGTCCCAATCTGTTGACATCAATGATGCCGATGAGATTATTCAGTCTATAATGTGCTGCAATCTGCATAGCCTCCCACACTGACCCCTCTGCCATTTCACTGTCCCCCAAAAGCACATATGTTTTGTATGGAAGCTTATCAATATACTTTGCATTTAAGGCCATCCCGATGCCGACTGAAAGACCCTGGCCGAGCGAGCCAGTTGCTGCCTCACAATAAGGAAAGGCAACAGTAGGATGTCCCTCTAAAGGGCTGCCAAATTTCCGCAGGTTCATTAATTCTCTTTCTGTTACTACCCCAGCAACCGTCCATAACGCATAAAGCAGCGGTGACGCATGCCCCTTCGAGAAAATAAGTCGGTCATTATTGGGATGCTTTATGTTGTCAGCATCAAATTTAAAGATTCCGCTGAATAAAAGCCCGACCATCAAATCAGTTGCTGAGAGTGAGGATGTGGGATGTCCTGAACCAGCCTCTGTAGTTGAAGTAAGGATGTAGTACCGTGTTAACCTCGCAAGCCTCTCTAATTTTTCTATCTCCTCTTTATTAACCATTTACTGTCTTCCCCTCCTTTTCACTTCTTGAAAAATTATTGACACCTAAATTTACTTTTTTTAACCTTCCAGCAGCCTCTCTGTCAATCAGCCACATTACGCTGCCACGTATGGGATTTACGAGCCCTGCAGGGTATGCCTTCCTATTTCCCCCTTTCAGGATTTTGTACAAAATCTCTGCCTTTGAATGGCCAGATACGAGAAAGAGTACTTGAGTAGCATTGTTCAGAACAGGAAGCGTAAGGGTGACCC
>JBKBUA010000103.1:0-3635 GCA_046290845.1 Thermodesulfovibrionales bacterium | reverse complement strand
TTGTTGCCCTTATCTGTAGAAACAGAGACGGCGAGCCTATTGGTCTCTTTCAGTGCTATCGAATCAGAAAAAAGAGAGGCGGTGTGTCCGTCTTCTCCTACACCCAGGATGATAAGGTCAAAAACAGGTAGTTCTGTTTTTCCGAAAAAATCCCTTATCTCATTTTCATATTCCATGGCAGCAACTTCTGGCTTCTTTTCGCTCTTAATTCTGTGTATGTTATTTGTTGGCAAAGGAACCTTAGATATAAATGATTCGTAAGCAAACCTGAAATTGCTGTCTTCATGCTCTTTTGGAACGCAGCGTTCATCTGCCCAGAAAATATGTACACACCCCCAATCAATTTTATTGATATAGCTGTCAGAGCTTAAGAGTGTGTAGAATCTCCTCGGCGTTGAGCCTCCGGAGAGGGCTATAACTAAACTACCCTTTGAGGCGATACAATTCCTTGATATGGCTGTAAAGATCGTGGCAGCCTCACGGCTGATGGCTTCTAAATCCTGAAGCACTCTAACCTTCATCATATTTCAAATGCCTCCATAAGCGGCCATCTCTCTATAAGCAGTCTTGCTCATAGTGACCGGCAACAAGATATCCATCGCGCCTGTTAAGGGGAAGGGGTCTTATACAGTGGAAGACCTTTATCTTCTCTTCCCTCCCCCTGTCCGCCTCAAATACAACAGGAGTCTTCGTGACGATTATCTTCATTGCCGCGTCTTTCTTATTTCTTGAAAACCTCGTGCCCTCCGAATTGATGTCTCATGGCAGAGAGAATCTGCCCCGTATAACTCGGATTTTCTTGAGATTCTATCCTGATTCTTAGCGATTCCTCAATAATTGGCACAGGGATTCCCAATTCCTTTGCTGTTTCTATGGTCCATAAACCTTCTCCGCTGTAGGAGACAGAGCCAGAAATTTGATTCAGGTCCTCCCCATACTCCTCAAAAGCCTTCTTAAGCCAGCCAACCAATCTTGATTCAATAACACTTCCGTGATTAAAGATATTCGACACATTTGTGAGATCTAAACCGAAAGGAGAGGCCCTCAGGAGGGTGAATCCTTCAGCAATAGCCTGCATCATCCCGTATTCTATCCCATTATGTACCATCTTTACGAAATGGCCGGCTCCTGATTTACCCATATATCCATATCCTCCCTCAACGGATAGGTCTTTAAAGAGATCTTCAAATCGTTTAAAGACTTCTCTTTTCCCGCCTACCATAATACAAGCGCCATTCCTTGCTCCACCGGGACCGCCGCTTACACCGACATCAAGAAATCCTATTCCCATTTCCCCGAGTTCCATGGCGCGTCTCATGGATTCTTTATATGGCGAATTGCCGCCGTCTATAATGGTATCCCCTTTCTCTAACCATGGGATTAGATCATTGAGAACGGTATCAACAGCCTGATAAGGAATCATCAGCCAAATGAGACGAGGAGGAGTCAGAAGCTTGACAAGGGATTTAAGGGAATTGACCGTCTCTGCACCATATCTCGCAATGTTCTTGAGAGGTTCCTCGCCTCTGTTAAATGCAACAACTTCATGTCCCTTTTCCAGAAGTCGTTGAACCATATTAAATCCCATTTTCCCTAAACCTACATAACCGAGCTTCATGTAGTGCTTACCTCCTGCTTTTTCAATATTTCACCTGCCTTAAAGAATTCCTTTTCTATTGCTTCTATTTTTGCAAGTCTTCGGACATGTCTTTCCTTACCCGAGAAAGAAGAGGAAAGCCATGCTCTTATGATATCTTTTGCAAGTTCATATCCTATGACCCTCGCTCCGAGACAGAGGATATTGATGTTGTCATCCTCAACACCCTGCCTGGCAGAAAATGTATCATGACAGATTGCAGCACGTATGCCGGGAAACTTGTTTGCCACTACGCAGGCCCCTACTCCACTTCCACATATCAAGATTCCTCTTTCTGCCCTCTTAAAAAGTATCTCTTGTGAAACAGCCTTTGCATAATCGGGATAGTCAACGGGTTTATCTTCATGGGTGCCTAGGTCATGGACCTCATGTCCAAGTTCTTTCAAAAATTTCGCAATCTGTGTTTTTAACTTGAATCCTCCATGGTCTGCTCCCACTGCTATAATCATCTGATAGATCCTTGAAACTCGATTTCATGTAATCTCTTTAGAAATTTTTGGTAGTTCTCTCCTGGATTACCATCAAGGAAAATCCTGCTTCCAACACAGACATAATCTACTCCTATATTGAAAAATGACTTGAGATTCTCGAGTGAAACCCCGCCATCAACACCGATAATTTTATTTTTATAAATATTCCTTGCCTTCTCAATTTTCTTGATTACCTCTGGCTTGAAAGGATGACCGTAACAGCAGGGATCAACGGTAAGAAACATCAGGATATCAACTTTATCTGCAACATCTTTAATCCAGTCTATTTCTGTTTCAGGCTTTATGGCCATCCCGACATCCATACCTCTTTTCTTTATCTGATTAATGAAACTAAAATGGTCAACATCAGATTCAAAATGAAAAATAACTGTTTTAAGATGGGAATTGTCTAAACGGCTCATATAGTAAAAGGGGTTCTTCACCATAAGATGAATCTCGAAAGAGAGAGGTGTGTTAATGCTGTTTATCCTTTCTGGCGAAAAACTTTTGGAGATAACAAAAATTCCATCCATGATATCAATCTGGACATAATCCGCAAACAATTCCGCCTGTCTTAATCTCAAAAGGAAATCTTCAAAAGTTTCTGCAAGTATTGCGGGGACTATCCTCACTATATCAACTCCTCATCATTCATAACCAAGGAAATTCTCCCGTTTAATCTTTTCCTTCCCAAGCTTCAGTTCATCAGACAAAAGGGACCTTAAATAATCTACCATCTTCGGAGGACCGTATATATAAAAAACCCTCTCCTTATAATCAGGTATCTCTTGTTTTATCATTTCACCGGTTATCAACCTGTCTTCCCTTTCCATGAAACCTTATCTACAGGGTCAGATAATATAAAAACAACCCTTAGATTTTTGTTTTCTGCCTCCATTTGAATGAAATCATCGAAAAAGGCTATATCCTCTTCTGTCTTGTTCCTATAGACAAGGACAATGTCAGTAGAAAGTTTTTTGTCGCAGGCATATTTGCACATACTTCTTATTGTGGTTATGCCTATCCCCCCAACGAGAAAGGCAATCTTTTCATATTCCCCCTCAAAAGTAAAAAATCCATACGGCAGCTTAAGCCTTGCCCAATCCCCTACTTTTAGTCTGTCCAGAGCCTGAGAGAATTCACTGCCTGTTATTCTCTTTGTAAATTCAACGTATCCCCTCTCTGTAGGTGAATTAGAAAAAGAGAAATGTTTTGTTGCCTCTTGGCCATTAATCCTTATAGTTAATACAAAAAACTGACCAGGCTTGAAGCTAATCTCCTCTTTTACCTCAAACCTGAAGCTCTTTATATCGTGAGTCCTTTGTATAATATTAATGACCTTTGTCTCAAATTCCTTGATATCCACTTATTCCCTTTCTTCTTCTTTTACCCACCTATACAATAGTAAAAATCCTTGAGGTCATACTTGTCCCAGATATCGCAGAGGCCGCAATTGCAACCAGATTTCTGTTTTGGAGAACTGCTCTTGCCTCTGGCGCAGAACAATA
>JBKBUA010000102.1:0-6795 GCA_046290845.1 Thermodesulfovibrionales bacterium | reverse complement strand
ACAGGTCTAAGGCCATGATCAATATAAGCTGCGTAAAGATCGAGAGACATCTCATCCCTCAGTCTCGACAGGACATGAAGAAGGCACACAGAATCAGGCCCTCCCGAAAGCCCCACAAGCACAGCATCCCCAGGGGAGAGCATTGAGTATTTTCTAATAGTCCTTTTGACCTCATCAACAATTTTATGATGTTTAATCGTCACAGATTATTGTAAAACATTCCTGAGTTTTATTTATTCATGAACTCCTGACTCACCGATTAGGTAAATATATAATTCACCTTATTACCTCCAGTCCCATATCTCTAATCAATTTCAGGTCATCTTCGTAGCTTTTTCCCAAGGTTGTAAGATAATCGCCTGTAAGAATGGAGTCAGCGCCTGCCATGAAGACCATGGAATTGAATTCTCCGAGAACCTGCCTCCTTCCACCACAGATACGTATCTGTTTATCAGAAAGCATGAACCTGTATAGGCTTACTATCTTCAATGCCTCCAGAGGATTCAGGGTATCTCTTTCACCTAAAAGAGTCCCTTTGATCGGGATCAGGAAGTTAATGGGCACAGAGTCCACATCGATCTCCTTCAGCCTAAAGGCCATCTGAATCCTGTCTTCCCATTCCTCGCCCAAACCGAATATACCACCTGAGCAGAGGGATAAGCCAATATCTTTTACAACCTCAATAGTTCTCAACTTATCCCTGTATGTATGGGTGGAACAGATCTCGGGGAAAAACTTCTCCGATGTCTCGAGGTTATGGTGGTATCTCTCGAGACCGCTGTCTTTAAGAATCTCCAGATCTTCTCGGTCAACTAGACCGAGGGTTGCACAGGGTAACAGGCCTATATCTCTTATCCTCTTAATGGTCTTTGCAATATCCCGTATCTCCTTTTTGTTCGGCCTCCTACCGCTCGTTACTATGCAGAATCTCCTGACTCCGTGTCCCTTCGCCTCCTCAGCCTTTTTTATTATCTCTTCGCCTCCTATTAAGGGATATACAGGTATTTCAGCCCTGCTTATGGCTGATTGTGAGCAATAGGCACAATCCTCTGAGCAAAGACCTGACTTTGCATTGACTATGGCGCATAACTCTATGCCCTTCCCTTTGAAGGTCTCTCTAAGTTTAGCAGCATGATAGAAAAGGAGGGGGGTCTCTTCTACACCTACTTTTGTTATGTAAAGTGCATCTTGTTTGCTAATACCCCTTTTATGAATTGCCCTTTCTGCTATATCATCAATCATTTATACTCATAACTCAATGAACCACTTACTAACATCCGTAAGCATAGGGGATGTTATACCCTGCAACTATTGATTGCCTTTTTAATCTTCTCCAACTCTGTCACCTCTTCTATCCTGACCTTTCCTATCCTTTCAGGAAGAACGAACCTGAGTTTTCCTGATTGGCTTTTTTTGTCGATCTCCATTGCCGAGATGATTTCATCATCCTTAATCTCGGCAGGGATATTAACAGGGAGCCCATACGAACTCAGGATTGATAATACTCGCTCATCAACACCTTCCGATGATATACCCAATAACATCGAGAGTTTAGCTGCTGCCCTCATACCTATCGAAACCGCCTCACCGTGCAGATACATCCTGTAGCCTGTTACAGTCTCTATTGCATGACCAACAGTGTGGCCGAAGTTCAGTATTGCCCTTAATCCTGCCTCTCTCTCATCCTTAGACACAACCTCCGCCTTTATCTCGCAGGAACGCCTTATGATCTCTGTCAAAGGTAAAGGGTTAAAGGCCAGGATGGGTTCTCTGTTTTTCTCGAGGAAGGCAAAGAGGTCTTCATCCCATATCACCCCGTATTTTATGACCTCAGAGAGACCACTCAGAAATTCTTTCTCCGGAAGGGTCTTTAAGGTATCTATATCTATCCAGACAAGGCGGGGCTGGTAAAAGGTGCCGATCATATTCTTACCCAATTGATGATTAACCCCAGTCTTTCCACCAACTGAACTGTCAACCTGTGCAAGCAATGTCGTTGGCACTTGAACAAAATTGATTCCCCTCATATAAATAGAGGCGACAAAACCTGTTATGTCACCAATGACACCACCGCCAAGGGCAATAAGGCATGACTTCCTGTCGAGTTTCTGTTTTAATAGTTCGGTCAGGATATAGTAACTCCAGAGGTAGTCCTTATACTCCTCGCCATCAGGGATAATGACCTCTAAGGTCTCAAAGTCAGAAGACCTCAGAGAATCTATAACTGCCTTTCCGTAGAGACCAAATACTGTTGGATTACTTATAATTGCGACCCTCTTACTGAAACCAAATCCTTTGAGGGCCTCTCCCAAACCTGAAAGGATTCCTCCTCCAATGACTATATCGTAACTCCTCTCACCGAGTTCAACCCTAACCCTTTCCTGTCTCATACCTTATCCTTTATCCTTTCCATTATCTCCTCAGCCACCTCGAGAGGGCTTTTACCCTCTGTATCGATCATGATGTCAGACCTCTCATAATAGGGTCTTCTGAATTCAAGAAGTTCCTTTATCTTCTTGAGAGGGTCTTCCACTTGAAGAAGTGGTCTTGAGCTGTCGTTACTCGTTCTCCTAAGGATCGTCTCAGGAGAGGCTGTAAGACAAACAATTATCCCCTTCTTTCGAAGATTATCCATGTTTTCCTGTCTCAACACTGCTCCACCTCCTGTGGAGATCACCACCTTATCCCTTTCTGCTAACCTCCTTAAAACAGCCGATTCAATATCCCTGAAGTACGGCTCTCCGTAAAGACGGAATATCTCTGTTATTGACATGTTCTGCTCCTGCTCGATTATTGAGTCAGCATCAAGGAAGGTGTAACCAAACCTCTGGGCAAGTATCTTCCCAACCTCTGTCTTTCCAGTGCCCATAAAGCCTGTTAGAACAATGTTTTTCATTTATGTAAACCCTCTCCTTTAACGAAAATGCATTCTTTGGGTAAGGTTTTCATTTATCATAACATAACCTGTGTGCAGTGCAGAACTGCGAGGTAATAGCGATCAGAAACTTATACCTAAATCAGGGAAGAGGCCTGAAAGCTCCCTTATGCGGTTAGTAAGAAGCATTATGCCGAATAATATAAGTAAAAGGCCACTTATAACCATCACAACCTTCATATATCTGAGCACCTTTTTCGAATAACTCAGGAAGCTATTTATTGCGAGGGATGATAGAAAGAAGGGAAGGGCAAGACCTGCTGAGTAAACAGCGAGGAGTTTAATGCCATAAGCAGCAGAGGCCTTTGAGCCTGCATAAACGAGTATGGTACCGAGAATCGGACCAATACAGGGTGTCCATCCTGCCGCGAAGGTCATACCAACAACAAAGGTACCTATATAACCTGCAGGCTTTCCAGAAAGGTGAAGCTTTCTATCCTTCATCAGAAAGTCGAGCTTAAGAAAACCTGCTACGAAGAGACCAAATACAATAACAAGTATCCCCCCTATTATCCTTATCCATTCCTGATAATCAAAGAGGAACCGCCCTATAACTGATGAAGAGGCTCCGAGGCTGATAAATACAGCAGAAAAACCAAAGATAAAGGCAAGGGAGTTGGTAATGGTCAGGTATTGAACCTTTCGCCTGTTGATACCTGATGTGAGATCCTCAAAGGATAGCCCGGTTATAAAGGACACATAAGAAGGAAGCAGGGGGAGCACACAGGGTGACAGAAAAGACAAAACCCCTGCTAAAAAGGCAAGGGAAAATGACACATCCTTCATTTATTCACCTCTTGCACATTCTGAGGTATCGCCTTTAATCTTTTCAATGGCATGGGGTATTGTATCAATTATAACCTCCAGATTCTCCTTCACTGCTACAGGGCTTCCAGGGAGATTTACAATAAGACTCCTTCCTCTCACACCTGCTACTGCCCTCGATAACATAGCCCTTGGGGTCTTCTTCATCCCCTCAATCCTCATTATCTCAGGGATCCCCGGTATCTCCCTTTCAATAACCTCTCTTGTAGCCTCCGGAGTTACATCCCTCGGACTGAGACCTGTACCGCCTGTGGTGAGGATAAGGTCTACCTTTTCGGAGTACTCGATAAGTTTTTCCTTAATCAGTTCTTTATCATCAGGGAGGATATCATAGTACAAGATATCAGAATCTATCCCTTTCAACACCTCCCTTATGGCAGGGCCACTCCTGTCTTCCCTTTCCCCCCTCGATCCCTTATCACTAAGTGTTAGGATTGCCACCCTTATCATTTACGACTATTGTGTCTCCTCTCCTGACCTTTCCACCCTTCAACACCTTAACAAATATTCCTTCCTTCGGCATGACACAATCTCCTGCCTGGTAATAGATGGCGCATCGGGTGTGGCACTCCTTTCCTATCTGGCTAACCTCAACCTCGATATCTTTTCCAATCCTCATGTGAGTACCAATAGGCAGACTGAGCAGGTCAATGCCCTCTGTTGTGAGATTTTCTGCAAAGTCCCCTGGTTTAACATCGAGACCGAGAGCCTGCATCTTCCTTATGCTCTCAATGGCGAGAAGACTAACCTGCCTGTGCCATTCCGAGGAGGCATGGGCATCTCCTTCAATACCGTATTCTGTCTTGAGAATGACCTCATCTACAGGCTTCTTCCTTATCCCCTTCCTGTCGCTGATATTTATAGAAACAATCCTACCCGGCATGATTAAAGATAACATAAAGTAAAAAGATGTAGCAACTGCCTTGACAGGTGAACGTATGTTCACTATAATATTTTTATGGATGAGAGATTAAAAGAGAGAGTCAAGGCCCTGATGTTTTTCTATAAAGAAAATGGAAGGATGCCTTCCTATTCAGAGATGGGCGTGATTACGGGACTCAGATCAAAAAATGCCGTCTTTAAACTTATAAATAAACTCGTGGGTTACCGGATAATAAAGAGAGACGAGAAGGGAAGGCTTATCCCTTTATCTTTAAACGAGACTGTTAAGGTTCTCGGCACCATTGAGGCAGGATTCCCAAGCCCTGCTGAGGAGGAGCTTATTGATACCCTATCCCTCGATAGGTTTCTTATTAATAATCCTGATTCAACCTTTATGCTCAAAGTCTCAGGAGATTCTATGTCAGGGGCAGGGATCATGCCTGGAGACCTAATTCTGGTTGACAGGAGCCTTTCACCAAAAAATGGAGACATAGTAGTAGCCCAGGTTGATGGCGAGTGGACAATGAAGTTCCTCAGAAAAAGAGGCGACTCTGTAACACTTATACCTGCCAATGATAAATACAGGCCTATAAGACCAAAAAAGGAATTGAATATTGCTGGCGTAGTTACCGCAGTTATAAGAAAGTATAAATAATGGATAAACCTGTTACTATTCAGTCCTGGCCAAGGGCATTACTCCATGTTGATGCCGATGCCTTCTTTGCCTCCTGCGAGCAGGCTATTAATCCAGAACTTAAGGGAAGGCCTGTCGTAACAGGAAAGGAGAGAGGGATAGTTGCTGCTGCAAGCTATGAGGCAAAGGCAAAGGGGATAAAAAGAGGGATGCGAATATTTGAGGTGAAAAGGATATGTCCTGAGGCAGTAATAGTGCCATCCGATTATGAAACATACAGCCTCTTTTCCCTGAGGATGTTTGAGGTTCTCAGAAGGTACTCTCCTGATGTTGAGGAATATTCAATTGACGAGGCCTTCATAGACCTGACAGGGTTAAGAAGACCAAACCATTCTTCTTATGAGGCAATAGCTATGGGCATTCAGAATGCTATCAAAAGGGAGCTCGATATAAGTGTATCAATAGGCCTGAGTATTACAAAGGTGCTTGCAAAGATAGCCTCAAAATACAGAAAGCCAGGTGGTTTTACCTCAATATCAGGAAGAGAGATACACCTCTACCTCGACAAGATACCTATAGAGAATGTGTGGGGTATTGGCCCAAATACAGCAGCGCTGTTACAAAAATATGGTATAAAGACAGCCCTCGATTTCGCGAGAAAGGACGAAGCCTTTATAGAGAGATACCTCTCAAAACCCTACAGGGAGATATGGCATGAACTGAATGGAAGAAGCATATTCCCTGTAAGCAGTGAAAAAAAGAACACCTATCAGTCTATAAGCAAGGCAAAGACCTTCACCCCTCCATCTAATGATCCAGACTTCCTCCTTGCGCAACTCTCAAAAAACCTGGAGAATGCCTGTATAAAGGCACGAAGACACAGACTCTTAGCAAGGGGTATCATTGTATTTCTCCGAACTCAGGACTTCAAGGACTCGGGCATAGAGATAAGAATTACTCATCCCTCAGCCTATCCATCGGAGTTCTTTGAATTCCTGAGAAGGGGGTTCTATGAAATATATGACCCTTTCCTTTCATACCGCCAGACAGGCGTTATACTCACTGGTCTGATACCATCGGAAAGGATACAGTATTCACTCTTTGACGACCTTACAAGGATTGAGAAGATGGAAAAGGTCTATAACGTTGTGGATAGGGTTTCAGAGAGGTTTGGAAAGCATACAATAATCATGGCATCCTCACTACCAGCCAAGAAAGTGGCACAGCACAGAGGAGACCGAGGGGATTTGCCTTTAAGACGATCAGACCTCCTCAGGGGAGAGAATGAAAGGCAGAGGATTGGGACGCCTTTGCTACAGATAAAGGTTTAAAAACTATTTGGTATCGCAGGAGATTTGTCATCATGCCTGCCTTCTACAATTGGTTGTTTTATACAACGTTTGGGTAAAGAGATTAAAGGGGAGCTTTAGATCAGCCTATAAGTTCTCATAAATTCCTCTCCAGAGATTCTTTTCAAATCAGGCATTAACGGTTGCCTCAAATGTAGTCATAAGGCTTT
>JBKBUA010000101.1:0-6991 GCA_046290845.1 Thermodesulfovibrionales bacterium | reverse complement strand
GACGAGGGACGGTAGTGACAGGAAGGGTAGAGAGGGGGATAATAAAGGTAGGAGATGAGGTAGAGATAGTAGGGCTTGGAGAGACGAGGAAGACAGTAGCTACGGGAGTAGAGATGTTCAGGAAGCTACTTGATGAAGGAAGGGCAGGAGACAACATAGGAGTATTGTTAAGGGGTATAGGGAAGGACGAAGTAGAGCGTGGTCAGGTATTGGCGAAACCTGGTAGCATAACGCCTCATACGAAGTTTAAGGGAGAGGTATACATACTGACGAAGGAAGAAGGGGGGAGGCACACGCCCTTTTTCAACGGATACAGGCCTCAGTTTTATTTTAGGACAACGGATGTAACAGGAGTGGTGAAGTTACCTGAGGGGGTAGAGATGGTGATGCCTGGGGACAATGTAAATGTATCGGTAGAATTGATAGCCCCTATAGCGATGGAGAAGGAATTGAGGTTTGCGATAAGGGAAGGTGGAAGGACAGTAGGTGCTGGGGTTGTAACAGAGATTCTGGAATAAGGAGTATCAGAATGAGGGATATAATACTCTTTCAGTGTACAGAGTGTAAAAACAGGAATTATTCGAGCACAAAAAACAAGAAGAACACCCCTGATAAGTTGCAGTTAAAGAAATATTGCAGGCATTGCAGGAGACATACTTTACATAAGGAGACGAAGGCATAAATACGGCAAAAGTGTGCTTGTGATATGGGTGATGAGTAATCCCGCCAGTGCGGGAACCGTGGCGGGTGATCAATAAACCGTGTCTGCTGTCTGTTATCCGTGATCCGTTAATTTGATCACAGATTACAGATCACGGATCACAGGTTACGGATTACCATTACGATAATAGGCCAGTAGCTCTAACGGCGAGAGCATCGGACTCCAAATCCGAGGGTTGGGGGTTCAAATCCCTCCTGGCCTGCCATATATTTTAGGGCTTTGGAGTTTGGAGAAAGAGTTGCAGAGTTATAAACTTCAAGAGGAGGAAGGATGTTCGAGAGGATAAAAGAATTCCTGAGGGAAGTTAAGGTTGAGATTAAAAAGGTTGTGTATCCAACTAAAGAAGAGTTAATAGGTTCTACATGGGTTGTAATTATAACAGTTATAGTTATCTCGGTGTTTCTCGGCATTGTTGACCTCGGACTATCAAAAATTGTGAGCATCGCATTAAGGTAGGGATATGGCAAAGAACTGGTATGTAGTACACACTTATTCAGGTTATGAGGAAAAGGTAAAACAGGGTATCGAAGAACGCGCTGAAAAGAGAGGTCTCGCCGAAAAAATCAGCAGGATCCTTATACCCACAGAAAAAGTTATAGAGCTTAGAAGCGGGAAAAAAAAGGAGAGCGATAAGAAATTCTATCCTGGTTATATACTTGTT
This sequence comes from Thermodesulfovibrionales bacterium, assembly GCA_046290845.1. Taxonomy (GTDB): domain Bacteria; phylum Nitrospirota; class Thermodesulfovibrionia; order Thermodesulfovibrionales; family UBA9159; genus JBBIPQ01. Next base: position 5,609 of record JBKBUA010000101.1, on the reverse strand, counting down.
GAGATGGACCTCGATGATGAGACCTGGCACCTCGTGAGGAGTACACCAAGGGTCACGGGTTTTGTTGGTGGCACTAAACCCGTTCCAATTCCTGAAGAAGAGGTTGAATTGATTATTCATCAGTTAGAGAAAGGCCCCGCACCTCAGGTTAAGACACAATTTCAAAAAGGTGAAAATGTCAGGATAGTAGATGGACCCTTTACAGGTTTTGTAGGCTATATTGATGAGGTCGATATGGATCACGGAAGACTAAAGGTAATGGTAAGTATCTTTGGAAGGCAGACGCCAGTGGAATTGAATTTTTTTCAGGTTGAAAAGGCCTAATAGGTCATATATGTCGTATAAGATATAATGTTTTGGAGGGATAAATGGCTAAGAAAGAGGTAATAGCACAGGTCAAACTGCAGATACCAGCAGGAAAGGCAAACCCGGCTCCTCCTGTTGGTCCTGCCCTGGGACCTCATGGTGTAAACATCATGGAATTTTGCAAGGCCTTTAATGCAAAGACACAAGGGATGGGTGAGACAATAATCCCAGTCGTGTTAACAGTTTATGCTGATAGGTCTTTTTCTTTTATAACAAAGACCCCTCCTGCCTCCGAGTTAATAAAGAAGGCAGCAGGTATAATCAAGGGCTCAAGTGTACCAAATAAGGATAAGGTTGGGAAAATAACATCTGCTCAGGTGCTCGAAATAGCAAAGACAAAATTGCCAGACTTGAACACCACTTCCATTGAGAGCGCAGAGAGGATAATTAGAGGAACTGCCAGAAGCATGGGTGTTGAGGTAGTAGATTAGATAAGGGAGGTCAAATATGGGTAAAAAGTTAAAGTCGGCTTATGAAAAGTTTGATAATTTTAAGGAGTACAGTCTCGATGAGGCTTTAAAGCTTATAAAGGAACTCTCCTATACAAAGTTCGATGAGACCGTGGAAATGGCATTTAACCTCGGTGTTGACCCCAAGAAGACTGATCAGGTTGTCAGGGGCACTGTTTCGCTTCCTCATGGAACAGGAAAAAAGGTCAGGGTTCTTGTTTTTGCTAAGGGAGAGAAGGAAAAGGAGGCCCTTGAGGCAGGTGCTGATTATGTAGGTGCCGAAGACCTTGTAGAAAAGATCCAAAAAGGATGGCTTGACTTCGATAAAGCCGTTGCCACACCTGATATCATGGGTTTAGTTGGCAAACTTGGTAAGATACTTGGTCCTCGGGGCCTTATGCCTAATCCAAAGCTTGGTACAGTTACATTCGATGTGGCCAAGGCGGTGAGGGAAATAAAGGCAGGAAAGGTAGAATATAAAACGGATAAGGCAGGGGTTGTTCATGTGCCTATAGGAAAGGTCTCCTTTGATACAGATAGATTACTCGAAAATGCAAAGACCGTTATAGATTCGATTACCAAGGCAAAGCCAAGCACGAGCAAAGGGAAATATATGAAGAAGATCGTGGTCTCATCAACAATGGGCCCTGGGATAAAGATAGACTTAAACAGGATTTCAGCAGGAAGGTAATATATTTCAGGCCTTGCCTGATCTTTATATATTGTCATTGTCAGAGACAGTAGGTGTTTAATAAACTTAATTGCCCTATGGCAACCTACCGAGACAATTGATTAGTTGATAGTCTGTCTCGAATTTGCTGAATGTCTCTGGGAAAGGAGGGACATCTGAAAAAGGAACAAAAGGGAGAGGTAATATCGAGCTTCAGGAAAAAGTTCGCTGATGCAAAGTCAGTGGTCTTCACGGATTATAAGGGTATGACGGTAGCAGAGGTTAGCGAACTCAGGGATTTCCTGAGAAAGGATGGTATCGAGTTCAGGGTTGTAAAGAATACCCTCGCACGTATAGCCTCGGAAGATACCCCTACATCGCCTGCTAAGGATCTATTCAAGGGACCTGTAGCAGTTGCAATAGGCTATAACGATCCTGTGATTGCTCCCAAGAAGGTGCTGGAGTTCGTAAAAAAGAACGAAAAGCTGAAGCTCCGTGGCGGTGTAATTGAGGGTAGGCTTTATAGCCTCGATGAGGTCAAGATGGTGGCAGAGTTACCATCTCGAGAAGTGCTGCTGTCAATGCTGGCTGGCGTCCTTCAGGCGCCATTAAGCAAGATGGCTTCTGCCCTGACTGCTACAGTAAGGACCATGGGCTATGCCTTTAATGCCTTAAAATCTAAAAAAGAAGGACAACAATAAATTAAGGAGGTTTTTGAGATATGTCTATTACGAAAGAACAGGTTTTCGAGTTTATTGACAATATGACAATACTTGAGATGTCGCAGTTTATCAAAGAGTTTGAGGAGAGATACGGAGTAACCGCTGCTGCTCCTGTAGCTGTTGCTGCTACTGCTGGAGCAGCGGTTGCAGCAGCACCTGCTGCGGAAGAAAAGACAAGCTTTGATGTTATCCTATCCGGTGCCGGGGATAAGAAGATTCAGGTTATTAAGGTTGTAAGGGAGCTTACAGGACTCGGTTTGAAAGAGGCAAAGGATCTTGTTGAAGGCGCTCCAAAGCCTGTCAAGACAGGTGTTTCCAAAGAAGAGGCTGAATCAATTAAGGCCAAACTCGAAGAGCAGGGTGCGACTGTAGAGATAAAATAGAGGAGGCAGAAATGCAGAAGCACGGGGACATCTTTCGTGCTTCTGCAGATGGTATTTAGCGTAAATAGTAAAGTTAAGAGGAGAGACATTAATGGCAATGGTTTTAAGGGAAAGGGTAAATTTTGGTAAGGTGCCACCGGTCCTTGAGGTGCCAGATTTAATAGAAATTCAGAAGAGGTCTTTTGAAAAGTTCCTTCAGAAAGATGTGCCGATGGACCAGAGAGAGGATGCGGGGTTACAGGCTGCCTTCTTGAGTGTTTTTCCTATAACGGATTACAACGAGACTGCCTCAATCGAGTTCCTCGGATACTCATTTGGAATGCCGAAATTTGGTGTTAGAGACTGTCTACAAAAGGGTATTACTTATGCTGCTCCATTAAAGATAAAGGTCAGGTTGAACCTATGGGAGGAAGAGGGTGGAAAAGGTAAAAGACTGAAGGAATCGAGGGAGCAGGAGGTATATATAGGCGAGATGCCTTTGATGACCGAGACAGGCACGTTTATTATTAATGGAACAGAAAGGGTAATAGTCAGTCAGTTACATCGCTCCCCTGGTGTCTTTTTCAGTCATGACAAAGGCAAGACCCATGCCAGCGGAAGACTATTATATTCTGCCAGGGTTATACCATCGAGGGGTTCATGGCTCGATTTTGAATTTGATACGAAGGACATCCTCTATGTTCGTATTGACAGGAGAAAGAAACTGCCCGCAACGGTTGTTCTTAAGGCCCTCGGATATACAAATGAGGACCTTCTAAAGACATTTTATCCTGTTGAGACGATTAAGATTAAAGGGAATAGCTTTACCAGGGTTGTAAGTGAGGTTCTTGTCGGCATAAAGGCGGCTAAGAATATTGTTGCGCCTGATACAAAAGAGGTGATAGTTAAAGAAGGTGGTAAGATCACAAAGGCTGCCCTTAGGAAGATGGAGTTATCAGGTATCACAGAGATACCAATAAATAAGAATGAACTGATAGGAAGGATTACCTTAAGCGACATAATTGACCCTGAAACAGGTGAAATTATACTCGAAAGTAATGAAGCCATTACTGAGGATATACTCGAGAAGATCATCTCATTAAAGATAGAGACGCTGAATCTCCTGTTTATTGATAACGTCAGGTATCTCTCGTCCCTCAGGGATACGCTTTTAACTGATAAGGTTAGTAGTCAAAATGAGGCACTCATTGAGATTTACAAGAAGTTAAGGCCAGGAGAGCCTCCCACATTAAACGCTGCCAAAGACCTCTTTGATGGCCTTTTCTTTGATCCAAAGAGATATGACCTCTCCTCTGTGGGACGGCTTAAGATAAATAAAAGACTTAATCTCGATATACCGCTTACAACAAAGGTATTGACTGATAAAGACATAATCGAGATAGTGCACTACCTCCTCGACTTGAGAACAGGGAAGGGTGAGGTTGATGATATAGACCACCTCGGAAATAGGAGGGTAAGGGGCGTTGGTGAGTTGCTCGAAAACCAGTTCAGGATTGGACTGGTAAGGATGGAGAGAGCGATTAAAGAGAAGATGACGCTTACTGACCTTGAAACAGCCATGCCCCATGATGTCATTAATGCTAAACCTGTGATGGCTGCCGTAAAAGAGTTTTTTGGTTCAAGCCAGTTAAGTCAGTTTATGGATCAGACAAATCCACTTTCTGAGATAACACATAAAAGAAGGCTTTCTGCCCTCGGTCCTGGTGGTCTGACAAGAGAAAGGGCAGGATTCGAGGTAAGGGACGTACATCCAACACATTATGGAAGAATCTGTCCCATTGAGACGCCAGAAGGTCCAAATATCGGGTTGATAACCTCTCTTGCCACCTATGCGAGGGTGAATGAATACGGTTTTATAGAGGCTCCTTACAGGAAGGTTGTAAACGGCAGGGTCACGAACGATATTGTTTATCTATCGGCAATAGATGGTGAGAAACATGTAATTGCTGAGGCAACCACACCTGTTGATAAAAAGGGGAACCTGATGGGTGAAAGTATTTCTGCAAGGGTTGGCGGTGACTTTGTTATGGTATCACCCCAGGATGTGGAGTTCATGGATGTCTCGCCAAAACAGATCGTCGGAGTGTCTGCATCGCTAATTCCATTTCTTGAAAATGATGATGCCAATAGGGCGCTTATGGGTTCAAACATGCAGAGGCAGGCAGTTCCCCTTCTCAGGTCTGAGGCTCCAATAGTTGGTACGGGGATGGAGTTCGTAGCTGCTCGGGACTCAGGAGCCATTGTTCTCGCCAGAAGGGGCGGAGTTGTGGAGAGTGTTGATGCCTCAAGGATTGTCGTGAGAACCAAAGAGAATGGCGGAGGCGTTGATATATATAATCTTGTAAAGTTTCAGAGGTCAAACCAGGCAACATGCATTAACCAGAAACCACTCGTTAAAATAGGTGATGTCGTTGAACGTGGAGATGTCCTTGCTGATGGGTCTTCGACAGATTTAGGTGAACTCGCCCTCGGTAAGAATGTCCTTGTTGCCTTTATGCCCTGGGGGGGCTATAACTTTGAAGATGCAATACTTATCAGTGAAAGGCTCGTTAAAGAGGATGTTTTTACCTCTGTCCATATTGAGGAATTTGAGGTGGAGGCAAGGGAGACAAAGCTCGGACCCGAGGAGATCACGAGGGATATACCTAATGTTGGAGAAGAAGCTCTTAAGGATATAGATGAAAGCGGTATTATACGAATAGGTGCGGAGGTGAAGCCAGGAGATATCCTCGTTGGTAAAGTAACCCCCAAAGGTGAGACCCAGCTTACGCCAGAGGAAAAACTTTTGAGGGCGATCTTCGGAGAAAAGGCTGAGGAGGTAAAGGAGAGCTGTCTTTATGTACCTCCAGGGATTGAAGGTGTTGTTGTGGATGTGAGGGTCTTTTCGAGAAAAGGTATAGAAAAGGATGAAAGGGCAAAGAGCATTGAGGAAGATGATATAGCCCGTCTTCAGAGGGACCTCGAGGAAGAGGTGAGGATCGTTAAGGAGGAGAAGTTCAGAAAGATTAGAGAACTACTA
>JBKBUA010000100.1:3310-7021 GCA_046290845.1 Thermodesulfovibrionales bacterium | reverse complement strand
TATTTGATATTGCTCGATATGGTACAGAAAAGGGCCTCAGGATGTGTCTTGCCACAAACGGTACCCTTGTTAATGATGAAATCTGTCAAAAGATAAAGGAATCGGGCATAAAGATAGTGTCTCTCAGCCTTGATGGTTCGACTGAGGGTGTCCATGATAATTTCAGGAATCAGGCAGGAGCCTTTTCAGGTACCATAAATGCGGCAAGATTATTCAAGAAGCATGGCATAGAATTCATCATTAACTCATCATTCACAAAGAGAAATCAGGAGGAGATACCGAAGGTTTATCATCTTGCAAAGGAACTGGGTGCGACAGCCTGGTACATGTTCATGATAGTGCCCACAGGGAGGGGAGAAGAGATAATGAATGAACTGATCTCAAAGGAGGACTATGAGGAGATACTCGATTGGCACTATCAGATGGAGAAGGCTGAATCGGATATGCTTGTCAGGCCCACCTGCGCACCCCATTATTACCGGGTAGTGCTACAGAAATCGAGGGAGGAGAAGGTAAGATTTCAAAGAAGGACCCTCAAGTTTTCAACAGGTGGTGCTAAGGGCTGTATAGCAGGTCAGTTGATTTGTCTGATCGATGTAGATGGTAATGTCCTTCCCTGTAGTTACTTTCCAAGGTCTGCTGGAAATATTAGGGAGAATTCATTTAAGGACATATGGGAAAATTCGGAGCTATTTAAGGAGTTGCGAGATTTCAAGAGATACAAAGGCAGATGCGGTTCCTGTGAATACATAAATGTCTGTGGTGGCTGCAGGGCAAGGGCCTATTCTGTCTATGGCGATTATTTAGAGGAGGAACCCTTCTGTAGTTACATGCCTGTAAAGATGAGAAAGACAAAGATAAAATAGAGGAGGATCAATGAACGACACATTTCTTAAGGCCTGCCGGGGAGAACCTGTAGATTATACGCCTGTATGGATAATGAGACAGGCAGGGAGATACCTTCCAGAGTATCAGGCAGTCAGGGCGGAGGTGGATTTCCTCACCCTATGTAAGACACCTGAACTGGCAGCAAAGGTAACGATTCAGCCTATTGAGAGGCTCGGCGTGGATGCAGCTATTCTATTTTCTGACATACTCATCCCAGTTGAGGCCATGGGTATGCATCTCGAATTCAGTGATAAGAAGGGGCCTTTATTGAGAGAGCCGGTCAGGACAAAGTCAGCCCTCGAAAGGCTTATAATACCTGATACAGAGGACAGCATGCCCTTTGTTTTAGAGACGATAAGGATATTGAGAAGGAAACTGAATGTTCCGCTCATTGGTTTCTCAGGTGCGCCCTTTACGCTTGCTACTTACATTATTGAGGGAGGAGGTACAAAGAGTTTTGTAAATACAAAGAGGATGATGTTTCAAAACCCTGCCCTCTTTGATGCAATTATGGAAAAATTGACACTAACCGTTATCTCCTACCTTACCTCTCAAATAAAGGCAGGTGCACAGGCTGTCCAGATCTTCGATTCCTGGGTTGGCATCCTATCCCCTGAAGATTATGATGAATATGTGCTACCTCACATAAAAAAGACCATCTCTGAATTAAAAAAAGAGGGGGTCCCTGTAATATACTTTGTCAATGAATGTGCAGGTCTTCTCAATTCCATAAAAAAGACAGGTGCTGATGTTATTGGCATTGACTGGAGGATAGATCTGAAGGAGGCCATTAAAAGGCTGGGAAAGAAATACTCTGTTCAGGGCAATCTCGACCCCTGCGCCCTCTTCCTACCAAAGGAAAGGATTGAGGAGAAGGTCAAGGAGATTCTGTGGAAGGGTGAGTTCGCAAGGGGTCATATATTCAATCTCGGTCACGGCATCCTTCCCGAAACCCCGGTTGAGAATGCTATAGCTATGGTAGAGGCTGTTCATAAATTTAGCAAGAGGTGAACGTGAGGCGAGAGCCTTTCCCTGATGCCATAAGAATAGCCTTAATATATTTAATTGTTGGCCTTCTCTACATATATATATCAGACCGTTTAGTTGGACTGCTGAGCAACCCTGAGATGATCACATCTGTCCAGACCTATAAGGGTGCTGCCTTCATAACCCTATCTTCTATACTGATCTTCTATCTCGTCTATAAGAGTCACCTTGACAATCAAAGATTTCATACAGAACTGGAAGACATGATAAAGGAAAGAACAGAAAAACTCGAAGAGGCAAAGGCAATGGCAGAGGCTGCAAATAAGGCAAAATCAGAATTCCTTGCAAATATGTCTCATGAATTGAGAACACCCCTGAATGCGATTATAGGATTTTCTGAGGCACTTTCAGAGGGTCTTTATGGTCCATTGAATGATAAACAAAAGGAATATATAAAAGACATTGAAAGAAGCGGTATTCGGTTACTCAATACAATAAATGATATTATTGATGTCAGCAGGATCGAGGCAGGAGCCGTTGCCCTCGATGTATCAGAGTTCTCCTTAAAGGAACTGATCTACTCCTCAGAGGCTATCTTCAGTGAGAAGGCAAAGAAGCATAATATCGAGATGACCTATTCAGTCGAGGAAGGTCTCAATATAATAAAGGGTGACCAGAAGAAACTGAAGCAGGTACTCGTGAATCTCATCTCCAATTCTATTAAATTCACCCCTGACGGTGGTAAGGTAAATGTGTCGGCAAGGAAGGCCTTTAATACTTGTGGGGAAAGAAACAGTGAGTTCATCGAAATTGTTGTTGAGGATACGGGCATAGGCATAGATGAAAAAGATATACCAAAGCTCTTTCAGGCCTTTCAACAGCTCGAATCACCCTATCAGAAGCGATATGAAGGCACAGGACTTGGCCTATTCCTTATAAAGAGACTCGTCGAGATGATGGGCGGAAAGATATGGGTTCAGAGCGAAAAGGGGAAAGGCAGCAAATTCACCTTTGTCATCCCATCAAAAATGTGATATATTTATTCCATGGTTAAAAAGATACTGATTGTTGAGGACGATGAACTTAACAGAAAACTCTTCCAGTCCATTCTTCACGAGGCGGGCTATGATGTCCTCGCTGCTGCTGATGGAGATGAGGCTATCGAGATAATGAGAAAGGAATCACCAAACCTCATCCTCCTCGATATAATAATGCCAGGAAAGAGTGGTCTCGATGTGCTGAAGACCTTGAAAGAGGAGGGACTTTTGAGGGGTTCAAAGGTCTATGCCCTGACAGCTACATATCTCTCAGAGCAGGATGCTTTAAACTTTGATGGTATAATCACAAAACCTATAAGAATAATAGGATTCAAGGAAACCGTTAGAAAGGCGATCGGAGGATAAGATTAAGAAGATTCTTGTCGTAGATGATGATGAGATCAATCTCAAACTCCTATCATCAATACTCGAATCAGAGGGTTATGATGTTCTAACAGCCACAAACGGGCCTGATGCAATTACAAGTACAACGGATCACCTACCCGACTTGATACTCCTCGATATAATGATGCCTGGCATGGATGGCTACGAGGTCTGTAGACAACTGAGACTGAAGAAAGAAACAGACCATATCCCTGTCATATTCATAACAGCCCTCGATGACAGGGAATCAAAGCTGAAGGGTCTGAAGGTTGGTGCAAATGAATTCCTCACAAAGCCAGTTGATAGGTCGGAACTATTCATAAGGGTCCAGAATCTTCTCAAGGTCAAGGAGTATGAGGACTTTCTTAATGACTATAATAGGACCTTAGAAGCAATGGTTCATCAGAGAACGATA
>JBKBUA010000100.1:0-3211 GCA_046290845.1 Thermodesulfovibrionales bacterium | reverse complement strand
GAATTTTCAGAGATCATATTCTATGCATCACCGATGCATGATATAGGCAAGATCGGTATCCCTGATGCCATTCTGTTTAAACCTGGAAGATTAACCCCTGAGGAATTCGAGATAGCAAAGAACCACACCGTCATCGGAGGTAAGATATTGAATGGTTCAGAATCAGAGATACTGCAGATGGCGGAGCGCATAGCCCTCTGTCATCATGAGAGGTGGGACGGTTCCGGGTATCCGAAGGCACTTAAGGGAGAGGAAATACCGATAGAGGGAAGGATAGTAAACATCATTGACCAGTATGACGCATTAAGGAGTAAAAGGCCTTACAAACCCGCCCTTACCCATGAAAAGACTGTAGAGATTATAACGGTTGGAGATGGCAGAACGATGCCCCATCATTTTGACCCTTTGCTTCTCGATGCATTCAAAAAATCAGCATCAGTGTTAGATGATATATATGAGACTCATAAGGATTAACAGGAGTTGGGGGTCAAAGGACATATTGGCATAATACTGCTCAACCTGGGCGGCCCTGATTCAATCAGGGCTATAAGGCCATTTCTCTTTAATCTCTTCTCTGACAGAGAGATCATAAGGCTTGGCCCTGCCTTTATGCAGAAGCCCCTTGCCTTACTTATCTCCCTTTTAAGGTCGGGTAAGACAGAAAGGGCTTACAGCCTCATCGGAGGAGGGTCTCCAATCCTCGATATAACAAAGGCACAGGCAAAGGCACTCGAAAATCTCTTAAATCCAATATATGAGATTCAAGCTTCAAGATTCAAGGTCTATGTAGGTATGAGGTATTGGTATCCCTTTATTGAGGAGGCAATAGAAAAGGCAATTAATGATGGCGTCGAAGGGCTAATCGGATTGAGCCTCTATCCCCATTACTCAATAGCAACCACAGGCTCTGCCAGGAAAGAGTTCGAAAGGGTAATCAAAGAGAGGAAAGAGAAAATCTCATATTCTTTTATAGATTCATGGTTTGACAATCCCTTTTACATCGAGGCAATGGTAGATGTAATAAAAAAGGGTTTTGAGTCCTTTGGCCGGATGCCTGTCCTATTCAGTGCCCACAGCCTGCCTGAAAGATTTATCCTTGAGGGAGACCCATACCTCGAAGAGATCAAAGGGACGATAAAGGCTATCTCTGGAAAGATAGAAATTGAATTTTATCTATCCTTTCAGAGTAAGAGCGGGGCCGTGAAATGGCTTGAACCCTCAACAGAGAAGATGCTTCATACCCTCGCAGAAAAGGGGATAAAGAAAATCCTCGTAGTCCCTATAAGCTTTGTATCTGATCATGTAGAAACACTGTATGAGATTGATATATTATATAAAGGCCTTGCAGATCGACTCGGGATAAAACTTTTCAGGACAGAATCACTTAATACGCACCCCATGCTCATCAGGGCATTAAAGGATCTGGTAATCAGAAAGGTTAAGGAACTCGGATGGACAAGATAACAGTAGTGGGAGGAGGTATATCAGGGCTTTCCCTTGCCTTCTTCCTCAAAAGGGCAAGACCTTCAATTGATATAACTGTTCTTGAGGCAGAAAATAGACCGGGAGGCAAGATATGGTCTGACAGGAGGGATGGTTTTTTATGCGAAAGCGGTGTTAACGGCTTTCTCGACAACAGACCAAAGACCCTCGAACTGGCTTCTCTCCTCTCCCTGAATCCATTAAGAAGTAATGATAATGCAAGAAAGAGGTTTGTATTTTCTGGAGGGAAACTCAGGTTGATCCCAGAGTCACCGATAACATTCCTCACCTCTGACCTTCTGAGTCTCAATGGTCGAATCAGGGTTCTCTGTGAACCCTTCCAGCCAAGGGGTTCAGATGATGAGAGTCTGGCAGAGTTTGCAATAAGGAGACTCGGCAGGGAGGCCTATGAAAAGTTAATAGATCCAATGGTATCAGGTATCTATGCTGGTGATCCTGAGAGATTGAGCCTTAAGAGTTGCTTTCCAAGGGTATACAAACTCGAAAGGGAGTATGGTAGCCTTATAAAGGGTATGATTAAACTTCAGAAAAAGGCTAAGAGGGAGGGGAAAACCTCGGTTGGGCCTGGCCCTGGAGGTACCCTCACATCATTTCGATCAGGAATGGGTGCATTAATAGATGCCCTAAAAGATGAACTGGGTGAAAGCATTAAATCAAAGAGCAAGGTCGTATCAATACTAAAGGAAAACAGGGTTTACAATGTCATTACCGAGGATGGATTTGGGATCGAATCAGATGTAGTTGTGATTGCAACGCCAGCCCACGAGGCTTCAGCAATTACGAGAAACCTCGATGCCGAACTCTCAAGGCTCCTCTCAGAGATACCCTACCCTTCCCTCTCAGTGGTATGTCTTGGTTACAGAAAGGATAAGATAGGTCATGACCTCAATGGCTTTGGTTTCCTCATACCTCACATTGAGGGCAGGCGGATACTCGGCTCTCTCTGGGATTCGAGCATCTTTCCTGAAAGAGCTCCAGAAGGCTATGTCCTGATAAGGAGCATGGTAGGTGGGATGAGGGCATCAAAACTTGCCCTCATCGAAAAAGATCAATTGATAAAATTAGTTCAAGAAGAACTCCGAGATATAATGGGTATAAAGGATGACCCTGATTTTATCAGTGCCTATGTTCATGAAAAGGCAATTCCTCAATATACCCGGGGACATCCCGAGAGACTTAAACTAATAGAAGAATTACTGTTAAAATATAAGGGATTATATATAACCGGTAATGCCTACAGGGGAATCGGGGTGAATGACTGTATAGAGAATTCTTATAAACTAACAAAGGAGATCCTGAAGGCCTGAGCCTCAGGAGAAAGGAGGAAAAGATGAGGGAAGAAGAGATCGTGGAAATCCTCAAGAGGGAGAATGAGGAATTCAAGAGGCTATCCGAGGAGCATAGGAACCTCGATAACATGCTTACCGAGATTGACAGAAAGCCTTATCTAACCGCTGAAGAGGAGATAGAAAGAAAGAGGATTCAAAAACTTAAGCTCAATAAAAAGGACAGGATGGCGGAACTAATAAGGGAATATAAAAAGAAACACTCAAATTAGTGCAACCGATTTTAGAGCGAGAGTGCGACCGTTAGAACTGTCGCACTGTCGCTCTGTCGCACTGTAGCGCTAAGGAGGAGATATGAAGAAACAGGAGAAGATGCGGAGTAGCAGGATAAAAAAAGGTCTTGAAAGGGTGCCTCACAGGGC